>JAXHSZ010000262.1:0-4221 GCA_034190725.1 Thermodesulfobacteriota bacterium | reverse complement strand
CCTAAACCGATATTTCGGACAAAACACAATGTGGTATTTGCATTCATACAGCGTATGTGATAACTTTCTGAATTGCTGACTCATTGAGTACCTCCCTAATATGCAAGCACCTTCCAGGGAGGTACATTATAAACAATAACCAATTAATGTAACGGTAGAACCTATTTATGGGATCACTGTCAGAGACAGTGGTTTAAGCCGATTAATCAATATCACATCTACAGATTTCTGTATATCAAATTTCACTGAGCTATCGCTCGGAATCCTCGAAAACATGCTCCAATGTGCCACTTACTCGGATTTCCCCTCTCACCTTGTAGAATTTAACACATTAATTTCCTAATTTTTTAGTGCTTCTACTCGATCTCTATTGACATCCGCGTTTTCTCTTGATACATTTTGCTGGGATTTCTATTGAAGCAATACATTCAGTAAAGGAGGAGTTACAATGGACTTAGGGTACAAAGGCAAGACTGTAGTCGTTACCGGAGGAGGTTCAAATATCGGCCGAGCCATATCCTTGGCATTTGCTAGAGAAGGTGCAAACGTAATGATTGGAGATATAGACACTGAACAGGCCGAGAAAACTGCCAAGGAAGCCAATGGTTATAATGCCGGAGGGAAAACTATAACTGCAAAATGCGATGTAACAAGTTTGGAGAATGTCCAAGCAATGTTTAAGAAAGCTTTTGATGAATTGGGAAGTATAGATGTTCTGGTCAATAATGTGGGTTGGGATAATATGATGCTTTTTACAGAGACGACCCCAGACTTTTGGAACAAGGTAATCACCATCAATTATGTCGGGGTACTCAACTGCACAAAGACTGCACTCGATTATATGATAGAAAAGAAGAGTGGAGCAATTGTCAGTATCAGCTCAGATGCCAGCAGACAGGGTGAGTTCAGAGAGGCTGTATACGGGGGAGTGAAAGCCGCCGTCAACAGCTTCATGAAGACAATAGCCAGGGAAAATGGTCGTCATGGCATACGGGCCAATGTGGTTTGTCCAGGAGTAACAATCCCTAAAGAAGACGAAGAGATTGGTGAGAAGAGCATGTGGAAAATCGGTAAAGACTTCTTTACAGACGAGCAGTTGGCAAAGATCGCAAAGGCATATCCTTTAAGGAAGATAGGAAAACCCCAAGACATAGCTGGTGCCGTGGTCTTTCTCGCATCAAATGAAGCAGCCGGACATATCACAGGACAGGTGCTGAGTGTGAGTGGGGGGTATAGCATGGTTGGATAACGACCAACAAGATATTGTAACACATATTTTGAAGAGGGACGGGATAGACCAGAGATGATCCTAGTCCCTCTTTTATTGTAAAAAAACATTCGTAACGATTCACTCAAATATTTACACAATTTATTTTCCTTGACAAGCATGTATGAATACTCTAAGATTTTATATTTAATACACTGAATCTGAGGAAGACAAAAGAGATGAAGACATTCACTGCGAAAAAGGAAGATGTTGAAAGAAAGTGGTATCTGGTTGATGCGGAAGGAAAGGTGCTTGGAAGACTTGCCAGCAATATTGCCACAAGATTAAGGGGCAAACATAAACCTGTCTATACTCCCCATGTTGATACCGGCGATTTCATAGTTGTCATAAATGCCGAAAAGGTACTTCTTACAGGAAAGAAGTTAAAACAGAAGGTTTACCATCGTCATAGTGGTTATCCAGGTGGGCTCAAATCGATTACTGCTGAAAAGTTTCAGCAAAAGAAACCGGAAGAACTTATTCGGTTGGTTGTCAAAGGGATGTTGCCGAAAAATAGCCTTGGAAGAAGTATGATCAAGAAACTCAAGATATATGCAGGCGATAAACATCCCCACGAAGCTCAAAAGCCGGAAATTCTAAATTTCTGAGCAATCCATATTGTATCTCGTGTTCATCCAGAAATGAGATCTTTTCTGCAAGGTCAAGGAAGACGATATTTTTAACCGCAAGAATACATTGAGTAAGTAAGGGCACATCGCAATATGCCCTTACATCTGAGTCTGACGTAGAGATTGCGGAAAATAGCCATTTCTGTATGGGCACTCTCTAATTGCCTTACTAGGAGTTGATAAAATGGGAGAAGACAGGTTCTATGCAACTGGGAAGCGGAAAACGTCCATTGCCAGGGTTTGGTTGAAGCGTGGTACTGGTGAATTCACAATCAATAAGAGGACAATTGATGAATACTTTAAGCGTGAGACTTTGAAAATGATCATAAGCCAACCGTTCGAATTGACTGACACTTTGAGTCAATATGATGTGTCCGTCAATGTCCATGGTGGGGGGATCTCCGGGCAGGCGGGTGCCATAAGACATGGTATTTCAAAAGCCTTGCTGGAGATCAACGGAGATTTTCGCCCCGTTTTGAAGAAGGCAGGATTCATCACCAGGGACTCGAGGATAAAAGAACGAAAGAAGTATGGTCAGAAGGGAGCAAGGGCAAGGTATCAATACTCAAAGAGGTAGAGCTTTGCCTTGCCGAAAGGAAGGTCTCTCTGACCTTCCTTTTTTTGTCGGAGGGAAAATGCTTCAAGTTGCCATAATAGGAGCCAGTGGATATACTGGCCAGGAATTAATCAGAATTCTACTCAGACATCCTGGCGTAAAAATATCTGCATTGACATCGAGAAAGTTTAGCGGGAGAAATGTGTCAGAGGTCTTCCCGGTCTTCTCAGGAGAGTTGGAGACTGAATTTATTCCTCCATCAATTGAGACAATCTGTGAACTTTCTGATTTTGTCTTTTCTGCTCTTCCACATAAAGTATCCATGGATATGGTTCCTGAATTTCTGAGGAATGAAAAAAAGGTTGTAGATCTCAGTGCGGACTTTCGTTTCAATGATTCCGAGATATATGAGAAGTGGTATTGTGAACATACATGTTCGAATCTTTTGGAAAAGTCCGTCTATGGTCTACCGGAGCTCTACAGAGGCGAGATAGAAGGAGCAACCCTCGTTGCCAATCCTGGTTGTTATCCGACCAGTATTATACTGGGACTGGCCCCCTTACTGAAAAACAGACTGATAGACCTCGAAAGTATAGTAGCAGACTCAAAGTCGGGTGTCTCAGGCGCAGGCAGAACCATTGCCATTGACTATCTTTTCTGTGAAGTTGATGAAGGATTCAGGGCATACAAAATAGGAAAACACAGACATACCCCTGAGATAGAACAAGAGTTAAGCATCCTTGCCGGTAAGGATATAGTCATATCGTTTACGCCCCATCTGCTTCCGGCAAACAGAGGTATACTCAGCACAATATACTCGAATGCTTTGACAGATATTACAACGTCAGAACTAATAGAAATATATAGAGACTATTATCATAATGAGAGGTTTGTAAGGGTCCACCCTGTGGGAAGCTATCCCAACATATCTTTTGTGAGAGGTACAAATTTCTGTGATATCGGAATGGAGTTCGACCCAAGAACCAAGAGGATAATAGTGACATCTGCCATAGACAACCTTTTTAAGGGGGCTTCGGGTCAGGCAGTCCAGAACATGAATATTATGTGCGGATTCCCTGAAGACTCAGGGATAGACACCCTCCCTCTTTTCCCCTAAGATCTGTACAGAGATTCTTGGTCTTCCTTGACTTTGCAGAAAACATCTGATTTCTTGATGACCGCTGGTTTGTAAAAAAATCTTGATTTTCACGCGTTTTTGCATTATAAATTGAATTCAAAAGTAAATAAAGTCTTGCAAACGATCTCTGTGTTAATTCGAAAACTTCCTCAACCTGAAAGAACGTCTCAAAAGTTGAGGTGTATTCGGGTGAGTGGTGCGCTCTCACTCAATTTGTTTCATCCACATATGCATCATAAACTTCCACAGGGTTCTCAAGGAACGATAAATTGATATGATTACTGCAATGAATATGGAAAAGGAGTTTGTGACATGGCAAAAAGTAAAGGTGAGATCATTATTGATGAAATATTCTGCAAAGGGTGTGGATACTGTGTAGAGTTTTGTCCAAAAGACTGTATTATCATAGGAGATAAATTCAGCGCTCAAGGATATCAGCTCCCGGTTTTTACAAATGAAGAAGAGTGTACCGCATGTATGATATGTGGGAAGATGTGCCCGGATAGCGCAATAGAAGTGTATAAATACGCTTCGTAGGGACAAAGCCTTTCATACACCAGTCAGTTGTTTGTGGGTATTGTCTATCCAACTGGACAGGTATCTATACCACCAACCCAGCCTTATACCCACC
>JAXHSZ010000261.1:0-8145 GCA_034190725.1 Thermodesulfobacteriota bacterium | reverse complement strand
CGAAAGCATTATAAACAAAAGTCGTGGACGATACTATTCCAAACTCTTTCCGTATATGGCGGCAATGACGAGTCCACCCAATAGCATGACGAGAATGCCATGGACCCATCCGGCAATCACAAGCATGAATGGTATGGGACTCATGGTATACCAGAAAAGCTCTCCTGTGAGTCTGGTGATAAGCCAGAGAATCAAACCAAACATCAAACCTTTTTTCAGATTTGTACCGGGAATACCTTTGTATAAAATGGCATAACCCAATGCGACCATCAATCCGTAGAAGATATCTGTTAAGGGCATTCCAATTCGCCAGTGAAGGCTATCCATGGGTCTCCACAGTTGACTGACCTGTTCCGACCATTTCATAAATAACACACCATAAATAAGCCAACCAAAAAATTCTCCAATAACACCAAAAGCCAAACCGCCCAAAACTCCTCTTAAAACCTTCATAATAGCCTCCTCATCTTGAATTCATTCCAGAAAATGGAGTTGCACAAAAAAATCTATAGTCAATATTGCCTGTTGACCCTATTGAATGGATTTGCAAGAAATAAGGCACTATCCTCCATTTGCAACGGCGATGTGGAGAAACGGCTCATTATCGGAATGTGACTTTCATTTCATGAGATGTTACGTTGAATTTACATTACCATAGTATTGAACAAAGTCAAGGATTGATCAATATTCCTACAAATAAAAAAATCCCCCTATTCTCTCTTTCTAAAGGAGGTTTAGGGTGATTTCAAATGGCTTATGTTCCAGCGATGAATAGGATTACAATTTAACCATCGTTGAAGCTTGCTGACAGCTTTCTCTTTCATAATGTTAAATTCATACCTACAAAATCTGAAGTTCGGAGTTGCATTGATTGTTGAATTTGCAGTAATATACTGATCACATACGGAGATATGTCTGTATTCCTTCGAGCAACTTATATATTTCTGAGTTTTGAGTTGAAACTACTTTGGTATCCGTTAACGGGTACCAGTTTACGGGTCACTGTTTGTTCAATGAAATGAATTTCATAACGATGTAAGTGCGTTTTATATCCATTCAAATTCCTGAATGCATTCAATGAATCCAAATGATCAAGAAGAAATAGGATCAAAAGTAAAACCGACATCATAAAATATTTTGTGTATGAAGCTTCGAATTCCTACTTTCTGAGGGATTTTCAATGTTGAAAAGAAGAATCTCCATACTTATTATCATTGTTTCCGGTTTAATCCTTGCCCAGGTTTTATCAACGGTCTTTGTATATCTTTCCAACATCAATCTCTATCATACAATGGAGATCCTCAAAAATGAGGGTTACCTGATTGTCCCGAATGAGCATATCATGGACCATCTCCATGGATTTACTCCTGCGTTCTGGGGTGGATTGTTTTTTACATTGACCCTGGGTTCGGGTTTGACATTGCTTTCTCTTCTGATGGGATTGATCTGGATGAGACTCTCAAAACGGAAGAAAATACCCATAGTGATCCTTTGCTTTATACAGGCACTCTGTGTACTTGAAGTCAACAGGAACGGCCTCTCCATTGTTGCATCGCTCTTTTTTATCATTGTGCCAATTGGGGTCTTTATCATTGCAACACAGTTATTAGCTCGAAATACTGGGATTAAAAATAAGATTTATCCCCTGATCCATATCATTCCATTATTGATCCTTTCAGTATTATGGCTGTCTCAGGCATCAAAGGACATCTTTGTGGATATCCGTGACAACCTTCTTCTGTCAAATTCTGTAGGAATGAATATCAATAGCTTCTATTATGAGTATACGCTTTATCCTGCTGAAGCATATAAGACTTTGAGACAGAAACGGATAAAGACGTGCAATCTTGAAGAAGTGGGGAATCCGGATGTCAAGAAGAGACTCAAACGAATACTTGTAAACTTTGATTATATGGAAATAAAAAACAATGAGTATGTGGATTTGCAAATAATCCAACAGGGAGGCGAGCTGATACTTCAAAATACAGGGAAGACAATACTGAGTACTTCTGCGGAAGAGTTCTTTGAAAACTCCGGAAATATACTCGATTCATTCTCAATGATGTGTGACAGGTATGGGTTTCTCAGACAGGCTGTCTATGTTTCCCTGTTATTCGGATTCCCTTTGCTTCTGTACATTCTCATCCACATTTCCATGAGTTCCGTCTTGTCTCTCTTGATGAACGAAAGCATATCATCTTACATTGTCTCCGTCTGCGGATTGATTGTTGGCATTTTAATGCTTCTGCCCATATACAGAGCAAATAACATTGAGTTGGATATAAACAACCTCAGTACAATGTTGCAATCAGAAAACAAACTCGAAAGGATTGCATCTCTGAAATTCATAGTACGGAACAGGCTTGAGATCACTGAATATAAAGCGTACAAAAAGACTATGAAGAGTTCTTATGTTCCAGAGACATATTGGACCGTAAGGGCCTTGGGAAGCAGCCGGAGTCCTCAGGTCTTTGACGATTTAGTTGGTTTTCTTAATTCTCCTCATGACAATGTTGTGTGCATGGCATATCATGCCCTGGGCAAGAGGGGTGACAGGAAGGCTGTTGATGTGATTTTGAAAAGAATCAAGATGTCAAATCACTGGTACAGGCAGTGGTATGCATATCGTGCTCTGAGGAACCTGGGATGGAAACAAAAAGCATCAAACTGAAAACTGTAATTATTTCTTCAGCTTCGGTCATTATATTGGACGTGATGGTCAGTGCCCTCTTTCCCAAGGGGATTTTTCCTGCAATAGTACTCTTGGGTATTATCCGAATGATCGAAATTTCGCTTCTCATTCTCATTGTATTGAAGATAGAAAAGGGACTCTCTCCGATAGGTCTCACACTGAAAGCAGTTATTCCTGGCATAAAAAAAGGGATACTCTGGTCTGTTGGTTTCGGATTGATTACCGCGATTGCTTTTTCAATCATGTACCTTGCAAATATAGACGCCTTCAAACTGATAGGATCTCGGCTGCCCAAAGATCAGAATGATCTCATCTTTTACTTTGTGGTCGGAGGGATTATCGGGCCGGTGGCTGAAGAGATATTCTTCAGAGGGATACTCTACGGTTTCCTGAGGAGATTCGGTGCCGTGGTCGCCATTCTTTTGAGCACAGCGGCCTTTGCTGTCTTCCATCCTGTAGGAAGCGGGATTCCTATAACTCAGATTATAGGTGGTATACTGTTTGCCGTATCATATGAGTTCGAGAAGAATCTCTTCGTGCCCATTGTGATTCATACAAGCGGCAACCTGTCGATTTTTTTGTTGAGTTGAGGGAAGTTTTCATTTCACAATGTCTTCATAAAAGCCCCTCTGTGAACTACGGCAAAAGTCAGTTTTCCAAAGTTATTAAGAAGTTACATAGAGCACAAATGAGATGGAAGATTTCATTTGCAGGTTAAAAGAGCAGGGCTTTTCTCAGGGAAGCTGTTCAGTTAAGGTGGATGGGAAGAATATGCCTGTTTGCAGGGCCACTTTGGCATCTGAAGGCAACGAGATCAGTCGATTCATCACTTCAATTCATCTGTCACGTCCTGAAAACTATCTCTCCATCTATCAGTCGGGTTGCAACTTTTCTTGTCGGAAATGTCACTCCTGGTACTTCAGTAAGGTGAAAGAAGGCAGATGGTACTTGGCAAGAGAAATCCTGAATCAAGCAATCACATATGAAAGAAGCGTTACCCTTGTGGAATCCAGGGAGAAAGCAACGGCCTGGCATGCCCATGATATGTGCAGATGCTGCGGGAGTTGTGTCATTCATGGCAAGAGATCATCTTCATGTCCCGGGCTTCTGGAGCCTGAATCAATAACATTGAGTCCTCAGGGATTCGGCCCGGTACGAAATATTGTGGCTTTTACAGGAGGGGATGTGACATGTTGCCCGGAATTCTACGGAGAATGCACTCGGTTGATCAAAGCCCATACGGATCTTTTTGTACTGATTGAGACAAACGGCTATGGACTCACACCGAAGAATCTCGATTATCTGCAGGATTGTGGCGTGGATGCCTTCTGGCTGGATATCAAAGCCCACGATTCAGAAAAACACAGATGGCTGACCGGATGTTCAAATGAGAATATCTTGAGGTTGCCCATGGAGATCCGTAATCGGGGTTTTGTTTTGGAGGTTCTTTCCCTGTATATTCCGACTCTGGTAGAAGCAGATGAACTGGAAAGAATCGCACAAGAACTGATGGGTGTGGATCCGACCATTCCCTTTACTATACTGGCTTTTTTCCCTGAATATCGTATGAAGAGTTTCAGGAGTCCCTCTGTGGAGGAGATGGTCGAAGCGTACAAGAGAACCAAAACAGCCGGATTGCGAAAAATTCGCCTGGGGAATTTGAGTGTATTTATTTCAACTGAAAGGGATCAGCAGTATCTGATTGACAATGTTGATTTTGGTTCATATTGACGACATATCATTTTGGACACGAACTCTATACGCTTGCGCCTTTCACTTTTATTTTCCTCTCTGTTCACTGATAAAATATCGGTATATATTCGTCTCTCGTTCCACAAAACCGATTCGTTTGTAGAGCCGGTTGGCAGCTTTCCGAGATGCTCTTGAAGTGAGTTCCACTGTTGTTGCCCCGGCTTCAGCGGCTCGTTGCAGGGCCGTTCTGTTCAGCGCTTCACCAATCCCTTTTCCACGGGAGTTCACATCAACCACCACATCTTCGATCCACGCCCTCAGGCCGGTAGGAATGCGAAACAAAGCAAGTGTAAGACTCCCAACGATCTGACCACATCGTTCAGTATCACGAGCTACAAAGAGTATTGATGCCGGAGAAGAGACAATCTCAGCAAGCTGATCTTTTGTGGGCAGGGGGCTCGATGACGACAGTTGGGGGATCAACTTTTCAAAGGCACCGACCAGGTCGTCTGTGACTTCTTTCACTTCCATTATCTGCATGTGTACACTTCTCTCTTTCAAAACAGTTCGACATGTTCGGTTAAGAAAGGTTATGACAAACGGTGAACTTGACTCATCGTACAGGGTGAAACGGTTCAAGATAAAATGGGGGAAATGAATCTCTGAGCTTTCATGTGATCTTTCTCACTTTGTCATCTATGTTCTCGTCTCTTTATCTTCCTTCTTAACCTATTCCTTCTGTATTCAAGTGATTCCCTCCATGTATCTACATGCCCAAAGAGCGTCAATGCCTCTTCCACCAGGGTGAAGGCATTATGGCAATCCTTTTCCTTATGTTCCAGATACTTGGCCAGTTCTTCGTGGACATAGGGATCGGGCAGGGGAAGGCTGAGCATTTCCTGCCACAACCTTACTGCTTCCTGAAAATCACCAGCCTGTTTTGCTGTCCGGCTCAACTCCTTCTTTAAACAGTACTCAATCTGTTCATTGCCTTCGATACTGAGGCCATGCTGCCATATGCTGCAAGCGGCTATGTGGTCGAAATCTGCTAAAACTTTACCGAATCCCAGGAATTCCCAGGGAGTGAGTTCCGGGATGAACTCCTCCAGGTGAATGCCCTGCAAAAGGAGGGTGGCAAGGGTCACCATGCTCAGGATGTCGAGACGGTTGTGGTAAAAAACCTGTGCCAACGGCTCGGAATCGCCATTGCGGATAAACCTGTGATAAATGGCCGGGATTTCAAAGCCCGGTATATCACCACTTCGTTCAAATCCCATGACCTCGCGTTCTATATTGGCAAGGGTGCATGAACCAAGCCGTGGTCTGAAGATGCACCGGCTTGTACTGAGGAGGTCCCAGTGAACGAGATGAGTGAAAGGGCAAGAGAGACGATTCAATGTAAAGCGGGTGGCCAGAAGGTTGAGGTCGAATGCTTTGCCGTTGAATGTAATGATCCAGCTTTTGTCTCCGACGAGACTGCTCACACGGTTTAAGAGTCCGGGCTCCTCGTGGAAGTCACGCATGAAATACTGATAAGTGGTGAAGCCCTTTTCGGAAAAAACACCTGCTCCCACAAGAAACGCATAGGTGCCGGTTCCTCCGCTCAAACCTGTGGTTTCAGTATCTATGAAGATGGCATCTCTCAACAGTATGTTGTCGTCGGGAGGAGTTTTTGTGAACAGTGAAAGGCGGTCCGTGGGAGCTTCTAGCAGTTCGTCGAGTCTCCTGATTCCGTGGTGATATTCACTCGGATAATGGTACTCGGTGATGAACACCGGACCGACTTCTGTCTCAATGGTATTCCCGGAGAGTACACGGTCGAGGTCCGAGGATCTCTCCTTTGGTTGTGAATCGGGTATGCCTGGTCTGTGACCAATGATCCTGTCAATCCTTGCCCGCAGTGCCTCGATTTTTTGGTGTTTTTCATCTTTTTGCCTGTCATCGGCAGAGGACTCCAATAAGGCTTCGAGACGATCCCGCAGATCCATTATGTCTCCCTCAGAATCAGGCGAAAGAAGTCAAGGGCCACCTTTTTCGAAAGGACACCCATCTCGGCTGTGGGCCCTATGCATGATGGGCACCCTTCTCTGCATATACATTGGTTCAACGCAGTCATGGCCTCCATCAGAAGTGTATGGTGGAGGTCGAATAACTGGGGGGAAAAGCCGATCCCTCCGGGATAGTTATCATAGATAAAGATTGTGGGATCAAAAGCGTCCACTGTGTCCGGATCCACGTCACTGTTATCTCCCACAGAATATATCCTCCGTTCTCCCCGAATATGTTTCACAAACCACCGGGAAGATTTGTCTCCAATACAATGATTGATATCTCGAAGATCACACATGAGATGGATGGATGCCACATGGTGAAGGAGGTAGCCGACCCCCAGGAGTCCGTCTATAAGTTCCACCCGGTTATACGGAAGGTCCCTTAAAATGTGCAAAGGAACAGTGAACCAGTAGGCGGTTGTATGTATTTGGTTCTCTGGTATGTTCACTTCGCCGTAGCCCACATTTTCCGACGTATAAAAGCGTATCTTTTTAAAGCCTACGACCTTGGAAACCACATGGACTTCACCGTGTTCCACAAGGAGAGCTTCCCTTTTTGCGCTTTCAAACTCGTCCAGGACCTTTACGTTTGTATAGTCCATGGCGTCTGTGTAGTAATCCACAGACACTTCTCGGACATAGGCTTTCTTTCGGTCCCAGTCCAATTGATCCACATGATACAGTTGACTGGCGAGCATATATATGGCGTCTTCGTGGATCATGAACGGCGCTGAACTATAATCCACCTCAGCGATTATCTGAGGTTTTTGATCTGTGTTGTCCACAACCACAAAGTTCTGGTTGGATACTGAACGAAGACTGATCTCATTTGCAGGATAGCTCTCCGCCGACCAGTGGAATCGTTCCTCTGCCTTGTGCAGTACCCCTTTCTCGTCCAGATAGGAAAGGATTTCTTCCAGGTCTTCTTTGCCGAATGTTTCGCCTGGTTCAAAGGGAAGCTCAAAAGCTGCACATTTGATATGACTCACCAGAATCATGAGGTTATCGGGATTGATCCGTCCGTGTTCAGGGGGTTGGCCAAAGAGATAATCGGGGTTTTGTACCATAAACTGGTCAAGAGGATTGGAACGGGATACGAGAATGGACAATGAGGCATCCTGTCTGCGACCGGCCCTGCCGGATTGCTGCCAGGTGGAAGCGATGGTCCCTGGATATCCGGCGAGAATGGACACCTCTAATGCGCCGATATCTATTCCCAGTTCCAAAGCGTTTGTAGAGACCACCCCCAATATGGAACGATCCCGAAGACCTTTTTCAATATCTCTCCTGAGCAGAGGCAGATATCCTCCACGGTATCCTGCGATTCGGTTCGATTGAATCTCATTCCTGTCGAATCGGTCCTTTAAGTATTTGGTCAAGACTTCAACATTGAGTCGGCTGGTTGTGAAGACGATGGTCTGGAGTTCGTTTTCCAGGCAGAGGGTGGACAGACGCCTTGCTTCATTGAGACAACTTGCCCGTATCCCCAGTTGTGGATTCACCACAGGCGGATTGTAAAGAATCATATACTTTCGGGCAGTGGGAGCACCATTATTGGAAATGAGGACCACGTCTTCTTCAATGAGCCGAGAAGCCAGCTCCTCAGGGTTGGCGATGGTTGCGGAACAGAGGATGAAACAAGGCGAGGAATTATAGAAACGACACACCCGTTTCAGCCTGCGCATGAGGTTTGTGAAATGGCTTCCAAAG
>JAXHSZ010000260.1:0-2178 GCA_034190725.1 Thermodesulfobacteriota bacterium | reverse complement strand
TGCGCCAGCTCATCTACTGTCCACCGCCCATCTTTGTAAATGGTCCTTATCTCACTCATGATGCTATAGAGCCATACTTTGCCGCCAGCGACTCCTATAACTTGCCCGTTTATGTTTGCTGCTTCATCTGTTGCCAGATATGCAATCACAGGACCGATATCATCCGGGTTCGGCAATGGCCATGTAATCCCCAGGGCCTCCATATCAAATCCCTCAGCTTTTCGCTTCTGAATGATCTCTTCAGTAACCATCGCAGCCATCCTTGTAGACGCTGCGGGCATAAAACAATTGGTTGTTATCCCATATTTCCCCAATTCCATAGAACAGGCTCGAGTAAGCCCGAATATCCCTGCTTTAGCCGCACAATAGTTGGAATGTCCCATATCTCCTATGAGGCCGGCCGCTGATGTACAGTTGATGATTCGGCCACCCAATTGTTTTCTCATTAACGCAGAGGCAAACCTGGTGGTGTTATAGGTTCCCTTGAGGTGGACTGCAATAACAGCATCCCAATCCTCTTCAGCCAGGTTAAAAACCATTCGCCCCCGGTCATTGCCCGCCACATTCACCAGGATGTCTATGTGACCGAAGTTCTCAACAACATCATTAACCATCTTCTCGGCATCGGCGAAAACCGCCACGCTCCCGTAATTGGCAATGGCGTTACCGCCTTTATCCTTTATCTCCTTTACCACTTCATCCGCCGGAGACTGTGAGGCTCCTGTTCCATCAGGCTCTCCCCCAAGGTCGTTCACAACCACTTGTGCACCCTCATCAGCAAGAGCCAAGGCTATACCACGCCCGATTCCACGACCTGCACCAGTTACCAAAGCTCCCTTCCCTGCTAATCTATTACCCATTTCAATTTCCTCCTTTCCATATTGTCTTTGTCAATTTCTACTGAATTGTTTCTCTCTCAAACGCCCATATCCTTACTCCTGAATGATCTCAAACATCACGCCGTTGAAAGCCTTTGGGTGTATGAATCCGAATTTATGCCCTTCATACTCATTTGGGGCCTTATCAATGAGTCGGATGCCTTTCTCATTATATTTCTTCCATTCTTGCTCTATATCATCCGTCTTCAAAGCAATATGATGGAGGCCCTCCCCCCTTGCCTCGATAAACTTACCGATGACCCCATTCGGATCAGTGGGGCTCATCAGTTCAAAATCAACATCCCCGATCCTGCACATGGCGAATCTCATACCATACGGTTCAAAATCCATTTCTTGAACTACTTTTGCCCCAAAAACCTCTGTAAAGAGTTTGATTGCAGTGTCCAGATCCTTCACCGCAACTCCTACCTCCATAACCCTTTCAATTGCCATAAGTCTTCCCCTCCTTTTAAGAAATGTGATGATTCTTGAGCAACTTTTATGATTGGCCGAACTTGAAATTGATAAAAACCAAGAGTTCTTGTTCTTCATTCACCTCCGTGTTTGCAAAGTATTGAAACAGTTCACTAATGCATCGTCATCCCACCACTCACACTGATATGCTGACCGGTCATATAGTCAGCTTCTTTAGAACAGAGAAACATGACCACACCTGCTATTTCTTCCGGTTCTGCCAGTCTCCTCTTAGGAACACCTTTTATCATCTTTTCAATGATACCCCCCAGCCCTTGGGTTGCGGGCGTATTCACTGTTCCAGGCGCCACACAGTTGACATTGATTCCAAAACGGGCAAGCTCACCTGCGATAGTTCTTGAAAAACCGGCAATTGCTGCCTTGTTGCCTGAGTAGACCGACTGCCTGGGTGTGCTTATTTTTGAGGCATCAGAGGTAATACTGACAATCTTGCCCCATTTTTGCTCGATCATATGAGGGATAACCGCATGGCAACAATTCAGTACTCCGATCCAGTCCACGGCAATTTCCCTTTCCCACTCTTCAGGTTTTAGTTCATGAAAGTGGTTAAAGGACATTGTGGTCAAAGCTGCATTATTTACTAAAATGTCCACCTTCCCACACTCATCCTTCACCTTTTTGACCATGGCCAGGACTTCTTCTCTATTGGCTACATCTGTTTTAATTGCTAAAGCCTTCCCTCCTTCCTTTTTTATTTCCTCCGCAACATTCTCACCTGCGTCGCTTCTCAGCTCAGCAATGACTGATGTAGCCCCTTCTTTTGCAAAGCCATGGGCTATCGCTCGACCGATCCCGGAGCCTGCCC
>JAXHSZ010000026.1:0-3022 GCA_034190725.1 Thermodesulfobacteriota bacterium | reverse complement strand
GAAAATCAAACCGGGAGAGAGGGCTATGCCGAGTGCCATGACCCTGATATCCGGCCCCAGTATGTCCGGTGATATCTGCATGACCATGACTTACGGAATGCACGGTCCAAAGAGCCTCTATGTCATTTTCATTGAATAGCCCTTTAAAGTCAAGGAAGACGAAGATTTTAACAGCAGGAATACATTGGGTATGTAGGGAGGTTTCAGTATGCAACTCTTCGGTTCAAAGGAACTATTGGAAGATGTAATTCATAAGAATCTATGTATCGGATGCGGGGCCTGTGTGGATCTCTGCCCGTATATTCGGTCACATAAAGGCAGGATTGCGATGCTTTTTCCATGTACCCTGGAAAAAGGGAGATGTTGGGCATACTGTCCAAAGGTTGAAGTGGATCTGGAGGAATTATCGGAAAGAATCTTTGCCGGGCCATACAAGGGAGATCCTCTCGGACACCACCGTGCAGTGAAAATAGCTCGGGCGGGGAATGCCGTTCCAAAAGGTCCATTTCAGGCGGGAGGGGCAGTATCAGCTTTGATGAGTTTTGCCCTAAAGAAGGGGCATATAAGCGGAGCAGTACTCACGGGCAGGGACGGGTTCCTTCCTGTGCCGCGCATGGTCACTGATGCTGTTGGCGTGTTTGGATGTTCATCTTCCAAGTATACGGCCGCGCCGACCCTTTCCGCACTCAACCGGGCCCTAAGGGAAGGGTATGAGCGATTAGGCGTGGTGGCGACTCCGTGTCAGACCATGGCCATAGCCCAAATGCGGGGAAACCCAACGGGTGAGGAAGACTTCACTGATCCCTTTGGGCTTGTTGTGGGTTTATTCTGCACATGGGCGCTGGATTTCTCGGCATTTGAGAAATTCATCCCAAAATACGTCGACAAAGATACAATAACCAAGATGGATATCCCCCCTCCTCCGTCTGAAATAATGGAGATATTCACTGAAAATGATAGGATAGAGATCCCTTTGAAAGAGGTGAGGGAACTTGTTCCCAATACATGTGCGTACTGCACGGATATGACGTCGGAATTTTCAGACATATCCGTGGGAGTGTTGGAAGGCCGTCCGGATATGAATACGATCATCATCAGGACTGAGAAGGGAGATGAGATTGTGAATCAAGCTCAAGAAGAAGGGTATCTGATTGTGGATGATATACCGGGAGAAAACCTCAACCACCTTGTGGAAGCTGCACTGAACAAGAAGAGGCGGGCTTTCATGAAGTCTCATGAGGAGGGCCTTTTGAACAACAACGAGGATGGAAAGAGATCTTGTCTCAGAGCAAAACCCGAGACAGTAGAGAAGATAATCAATTAAGCCGGGAGGAAAACATGTCGGTCTTGACAGTGGACAGAGAAGGGGCTCAATATTTGTTTTTAGGGAACGAAGCTATTGCTCGCGGCGCATTGGAGGCCGGAGTGAATGTGACCACAGGGTATCCCGGGACCCCTTCGTCGGAAGTGATAGAGAGCCTGGCCAGGGTAGCCGGTGACATGAATATCTATGTGGAATGGTCCACAAATGAAAAAGTTGCAATGGAAGTGGCCGCAGCAGCATCATTTGCAGGTCTCAGATCATTGTGCGTCATGAAACAGAACGGTGTGAATGTGGGATCGGACTTCTTACTCCATCTGGTCGCTTCAGGAACCCGTGGGGGGATGGTATTGGTGCCGTGTGAGGACCCGGGCGCACTCTCAAGTATCAACGAGGGGGAGACTCGCTATTTCTCGAAATTACTGGAGATCCCACTCCTGGAGCCCGGAGATTTTCAGGAAGTAAAGGACATGACCAGATGGGCCTTCGACCTTTCCGAAGAGATAAAAAACCTGGTAATGCTTCGCAGTGTAACTCGTCTGTCCCACGCCAGCGGCAGCGTCACACTGGGCAAGCTTCCTGCCGGTGATGCACATGCAGAGTTTAAATGTGAAGGGTTTATCCTCGACCCCATGGAAGGTCCTCTGCTCAGCGCTCCTGTTGCATATAAGCATAATGAGCAGCAGGAAAAGCTGAAGAAGGCCGTAGAGCTCTTCGAGGTTTCCCCTTTCAACACGTACAACGGCCCTGAAAAGCCGGAACTTCTCATCATCACAAGCAGTGCCTGTAATCTCTACACAAAAGAAGCCGTGAGAATGCTCGATGTTGAAGAGAGGGTCGGCATATTAAAGTTGGGAACAACATGGCCGTTACCGCCCAAACTCCTGAAGAAACATGTATCGAGCACAGATAAAATATTGATCGTGGAAGAAGTATTGCCGTTCATGGAAGAGAATGTGAAGGTATTGGCCGTGGACATGGCTTCCGAGATCGGGATGAAGACCTTTTTCGGAAAGAACGACGGCACTCTTCCCAAGGTGGGAGAATTGAGCCCGGATTTGGTAGCCGGTGCACTCTCTCAAATCCTGGGCGTAGCCTGTGAAGGAATGTCCGCAGAGTATGGAGCAATGGCCCAGGCCCTGGCTGTGACGAGTGCTCCCCACAGGGAGATGACATTTTGCCCCGGTTGTCCTCACAGGGCTTCCTTCTGGACCATTCATAATGCACTTGCCCTGGACAGTCACAGGGGGTTTGTATGCGGTGATATCGGGTGTTATAGTCTGGGCATGCTGCCATGCGGATTCAGTACGTTGAAAACCGTTCACTCCATGGGATCGGGCAGCGGAATCGCCAGTGGTTTCGGAAAATTGGAACAATTCGGTTTTGATCAGTCCATACTGGCCGTATGCGGGGATTCCACATTTTTCCACACTGCAATGCCCGCACTTGTCAACGCGGTGCATCATAAATCGGATTTCACACTCGTCATAATGGACAATAGCGGCACTGCAATGACCGGTTTTCAACCCCATCCGGGACTTCGGGTGAACGCTATGGGAGACGAGGCCCCTGCAATAGACATTGCTGACGTATGCAGGGCAATGGGAGTGAGGGTGGAGATCAGTGATCCCTTTGACCTTGAGAAAACCCAAGAGGCTCTTCTCGATCTCATGGAAGACAAAGAGGGTGTCAAGGTACTCA
>JAXHSZ010000259.1:0-11083 GCA_034190725.1 Thermodesulfobacteriota bacterium | reverse complement strand
CCGGGTTTATGACTGGTTTTACTGTATGTAATAGGCGCTGTGATCCCACCCGTATCCAGATTCTTCAGACTCTCGATGCCATTAACTAAGCTTTCAATGGTCAGGCTACGTCCGGCTTTCTTCATGCCTTCAGCAGTTATCAAAGCAGTGACCCATCCTTGAGTGTAGAACTTATTACGCATGGCTTCTTTAAAACCTGAATTGTACTTGAGAGTAATCTCCCTCAATTGAGTCATCCCGGGAGTCTCTTCATGCCAGGAGGCAAGGGAATGTACCCCGATCAATGACTGTGCAGCTTCCCCTGTCAACCTCACCACAGTATCATCTGTGACGTAATATGTACCGATAAAAGTACCCGTGTATCCCAGCTTCTTGGCAGATTTTAAAAATACAAGGGCAGTTCCGATATCTTGATGGAGAATAACAACATTCGCCCTCTTCTTTTTCAAACCAAGTACCTGAGAAACTGCATCCGCAGCCCCAAAATTGATTATTTCTTTATCTATGATCTCAATTCCATGTGTTTTTGCCGTTTCCACAGCGGCTTTCCAGCCCACTTTACCATATTCGATATTCAGAGTAATAAAACCCATCCTCAAATCTTTCGGTCTGAGTTCATCCACTATGTACTTGAAGATTACTTTTATTTCATCCTCATACGTGGCAGAAGGAATGAAAAGGTATTGCTTATGAGGTTTGATCATATCTTCTGTAAGACCTATTGTGATACCGGGCACTTTATACTTCTTCATATGGGGGTATAATACTTTGGTTTGTCCTGTACCTCCGAGACCGAGGATGGCCAAGACCTTGTCTTTAAACAAGAGTTTTTTAAATGCTCCCACTGCCATTGGTATACTGTATCTGTCATCTTCCACTATCAGCTTTATCCTTCGCCCATGAATCCCACCCGTATCATTTATATGCCTGATATAGTTTTTCATTCCCTCAGTTATTGGAAGTGAAGTGTCGCATATGGGGCCTGTCTGATCGAGTATGGCACCTATCTTCACAGTGTCAGTGGAGATCCCTCGTGTATCTTCCTGCGCACATACTGAACTCAAGTCCAACAGAGTCAAAATAAATACAATAAATACGATACCCACAAATTGACAAATCTGATAAAATATCTGGTTTAATTTCACGTTGTTTCTCCTTTCATTCAATTCATCATGAAGTAACAAATTTCCTCTTATACCATCTGTCCTATTTATTCGAACCAACAGGTTCCAACCAATCTGTAAAAGAGACAATTCTTCCATTCTCCACATCCGCCTTGAAAAACTTGCTGTATTCATTGGGTTTATGACTCGTGGATGTGAAGGTTACAGGACCGCAGATACCCTGGGTATCGAAGTCTTTCAGGGTTTCAAGTGCATTTACAAAAGTCTCACTTGTCAAGTCTTTTCCAGCCCTTCTTAGGCCTTCAGTAAAGATATGAGCCATACTCCACCCCATGGTATATCCCTGATTGCGAGGTTTCGTATTCGGATAATATTTCAGTGTTACTTCCTTCATCCCTCTGATCCCCGGGGCATTATCATACCATGTACCAAAATAGTGAGTTCCTATATACATCTTTGCAGCAACACCGGCCATCCTTACCATTGCATCACTGTTACAACCCAGGGTACCAATAAACTTCGCCATATAGCCTAATTTTCGTGAGTCCCTTAATACGGAAACCGCCATAGATGGGTTCCCATGCAATATGACATTATTTGCCTTGGCCCTCCTCAAGGTCATTACCTGGGAGGTGGCTTCCAGAGCGCCGGGGGCAACGATTACATCACTCACCAATTGAGTGTTATAGAACGTACTCCTCTTTTCAGCTGCGGCCAATCCTACTTTTCCATACTCCAGGTCAAAACGAACAATGGCGATTCTTGGCTTTTCTTTCTTTGATTTCTCAACTATATAATCAACTATCACTTTGATTTGGTCTGAATAACTGGCCCCAGGCATGAAAATATAGCGCTTATGGGGAGCTACTAATCTCTCGGAATGGTTCGGAGGAAAGGTCACCACTCTTTCTTTTTCTATGCCGGAAAATAATGCCACACTTGCACCGGTCTGGGATGGTCCAAATGTGGCAAATATCTTATCCCTGAAAACCAACTTCTTGAAGGCTGCTATAGCAGGCGGTATTGCATATCGATCATCCTCGACAATGATCTTTATTTTCCTCCCGTGAATTCCACCAACACTATTCACATGTTTAATGTAATTGACGATGGCCTCCTTTATGGGCACTGTCAAATCTGCAAAAGGCCCTGTAAGATCAATGATCACACCGACTTTTATCATGTCATCGGTCACACCTCTGACTTCATCTGCATGCGAAGGGATACTCATAAAAAGAATGAAGATGGAAGCCAAAACACTCATATGAATCAATGGATTTCTCTTCTTCATGACGTCCCCCTTTCATAAAAAATTCAACCTGTTGAGTTGAGCTGCTTTAAACGCGGGCTTCTTGTTTAGTTTGCTTTTTATACGCTATAACCTGTCAAACATCTGAAAAGACATACACAGACTGCAATCCAATTACACATACACCCTTAAGGGAGTCTGCAGTTCATGAGAAGCAAACAAAACAAAAAGCCCGCAATCTGTGAACCTGACTCACCGCATGGATCGAAAAGATTCAAATCCACAACATCATTTGAACTTTAAAGACAACAGATATCGCGGCAGAACCGTAAGGGCTGTTTCAGGTGTGTTCGCAATAAACAGATGCCTCTCTCATTTTTCAGCGGGCTTCATCCATGCAGTAACAGGGATGAGTTTCCTCTTATTTATTTCGGTCTTAAAGATCTTACAGTAATTTGTGGCCTTATGAGACTGAGGTGTGAAAGTGATAGGTCCTGAAATACCACCGGTATCAAAGTCTCTGAATGTTTCGAGTGTGTTTATCAGTTTTTCACCGTCAAGGTCTCTCCCTGCTCTCTTAATGCCCTCCGAAATAACCTTTCCCCAGTACCAACCCTGCTGATAAACTATAATCCTCGGTTTGCTGGCAGGGTGATACTTCATGGTAATTTTCCTTAATTTACTCATTTCCGAAGTGTCCTCATCCCAAGTGCTATACGCATGAATTCCATAGTAATTCTTTGCAGAATCTCCGGCCATCCCTATGGCCTCGTCACCACAGGCATAATGAATACCAAATACATTGGGGTAATACTGGAATCTTTTGCCGATTCTCATTACAAGAGCTGCCTCTCCCGTAGTTATGGCTGAAATCAAAACATTATTGACTCCCCTTCTCTTCAGGCCAAGTACCTGCGAACTCGCATCAATTGCCCCGACAGCCAGATATTCCTGATAGAGTTTTAAATGATGAGATTTCGCTGCTTTTTCGGCAGCAGCAGCACAGACCTTCCCACCTTCAGTGTCCGGCCTCACTATAGCGATCTTCGGTTCTTTTAGTTTCAAGTCCTTCATTATATAATCATACGCCACACCGATGAAATCAGAGTAACTCCCTGCGGGTGGAAAGACATATCGTTTGTAGGGGACCCACATAGTCTCAGAGATCGTTATGGCAAAGGAAGGCATCTTCAGTTTTTCAAAATGATTGAATAGGGCTGTATGTTGTCCTGTTCCTCCGGGGCCTATAATGCAGAAAACCTTGTCCTTGTACACCAGCTTTTTAAAAGCCGCAACAGCCAGTGGGATACTGTACCTCTCGTCTTCAACGAGAAGCTTTATCTTTCTGCCGTGTATACCGCCTTGTTCATTGATCCATCGGAAGTAATTTCTCTGGGCCTCCACATAGGGGATTTCAAGATTTGATGCGGGACCCGTCATATCAGCTATTTCACCGATCAGTATGGTATCATCTGTTACTCCTCTTGTCTCTCCGGCCTGGCAGGGCACACATTCCGCAAATAGAAGAAGTAAAATCAAAGTCAAGACTGTTGTTAAACCATTTGTTCTTTTCATGATATACTCCTTTTGAAGGCTGGTTAATGACACATTTTCAGAACCTCTTACAAAAAATCCGGGAACTTTAAATATCTCTCTCATGATCCCCTCCCACTCAATTATAAGACGTTCGAATCAGTGGCCGGTATCCCCGCGTTACTCTGCGACCTTCTTCCACCCAGTCATTGGAACGAGCAATCCCTTATCAACATCCGCCTTAAAGAATTTTATGGCATCACATGCTTTGCGATCATTGGGTCCATATGTAATGGGGGCAGAGACGCCATTGGTGTCAAGATCCTTGATCGACTCCAGAGCCTCTATAATATTCTCTCCGTCCAGATTTCTCCCCGCCCTTTTCATACCTTCGTGAAGGATTATACACATCAGCCAGCCGACCGTATAGTATCGATGACGGTGTTTTCCCTCTGTCCCCGGCTTATACCTCAATGTCACCTCCCTTAATTTTGCTATTCCTGGATTATCATCATACCAGGAGGCCACAGAGTGCATTGAAATGAAATTTTTTGCCGCCTCCCCGGCCATCTTGACTATATCTGACATGCATGTACCCTGAGTTCCAAAAAATATAGGGTTGTAGCCATATTTTTTGGAATCCCTTAAAAGAGCGACAGTATTGCTTATATAACTGTGCATAACAATATAATCCGCCTTGGATCTTTTGAGATTCAATGCTTGGGAAGAGGCATCCAATGCCCCCGGAGAGAGTACTTCTTCTCTTGCCAGTTCAAATCCATTCACCTTTGCCAATCTTCTGGCCTCTGCTCGACCCGTCTTTCCCATCTCATTATCAGAGTATACAAAGGCTATTTTCGGAGTCGGATCTTTCAACTCGTTGATTATGTGACTGAATATCAACCTGATTCCATCCTGATAAGTAGCTGAAAAAACAAAGACATACCGCTTGGGTGGTTTGACAAATATCTCGGAGCATGAGGGATTGATATCCAAGATCTTTTCCTTCTCAAATTGGGACAACAAAGCAACGGAAGCTCCTGTATTTCCCGTGCCAATAATGGCAAATACCTTGTCCCTGTATACCAGTTTTTTGAATGCTGCTATGGCCGCAGGAATAGAGAATCGATCATCCTCAACAATTAACTTTACTTTTCTGCCGTTTACTCCGCCCTGTTCGTTGAGATACCGGAAATAATATCGTATGGCAGTGGTAGGTTCAACCTGGATAGTTGCAGTCGGACCGGTAAGGTCAAGTATGACACCGACCTTGATGATGTCATCGGATACACCCCTTATCTCTTTTCCAGACGTGGGTGCCGCATTCAATATAATTACAGAGATTATCGCAAAAGCGACAAAAGGCAGGAAAATGAATTGTCTCTTCATGGCCCATACCTCCATTCGGTGAAGTGCGGGTTAGGATTGAAGGGGAGATGTGTTGTCAGGCAGGTGACCCTTTAAAATGAAAAAGGATCACCGTCTGACCGAGGTTATCTACCGAGGAAGAGGAGTGACCAACCGCACCAAGAGAATTCAGATGTTCTTTTTAGAGACTTCGATTTCTAGAACAGCAGAACGAAACTATCTCTCCCAAATGTCTTACATGACAGACTTTTTATCATAGCCTGTCCTGTCTGATATTATACACTAGCCTTGGCAACAGAGTGATATACTGGCCAGGCTTAAATCCATATTCCTCAAGGAATTGTTTGTGGGGAAGCAACCTGCCGTCTCTGTGCTTCGCCTTGATGACCCTTCCCTTTTTCCTGTCGATCTCCCATCCGTGTTCTTCCTCAAGCAACCGTAATAACTTCGCCTTACTTGCAGTGGGAATCTCTATCTCTTTCCTTATATACAGGTTCCAGTCATCCGGCATAGATCCGAATTTCTTTTTATAGTTGCTCATATACAGAGAGAATTTGTTCTGTCTGGAGACCTCCATCTCCTGATAGATGAAACCCAGCTTCGGGATCATGGCAAGTACCTCATCCACTGTCTCCACAGGCATTATCATGTGCTCAGGAACTGGATCAACCTCCCTCTTGTGCCCTTCAGTACCGTGAATAGCCCACCATTTACTGCGATCGTATTTGTTTCCCAATAAATGCATTTTGAATTTGAACCCATCAGGCCCCACTATGACGGGTGTGCCTGCCCTTGCGTGTCCCAGGGCAAGATTAAACATCATCTCCGATGTAGCCCCCCATATAATCAATGCACTTGCAAACCTGCTTATGAACTCCGACTGCATGGAATAGGTCGCCCTATACGGACATCTGAACCCCATATATCCCACCTTATAGAAAGTGACATGCAAAGGAAGGGACTGGGCAACACATCCGCCGGTATTTGCAACGCACCTGGGATTCTGAAGGCCCGGGTATGTTTCATAGAGGAATTTTCCGGTTCTTTCATCCTTGTATCGAGCGATCTCGGATGCCACGCAACCGGAGACGGTAACAGCGTAGTTGTTGGAGATGAATTCATCGGCCATACGGGCCACATCCGTTTCAGAACCCTTTGTGCCGCCGCAGCCGATTATTCCGATTGTAACAGGAACGGCAAATCCCGTAATGGCCCAATCCCGTATCTCCAGGTTGCTGAATGTCCCACGTCCTGCCCTCATGACCGCTTTGTCTTCTTTCATGGCATCCTTGGCAGCACCCAGGATGAGATCAATTATCGGGATATTATGGGGACAGGCTTGCTCACATTTGCCGCAATAGATACTCTTATCATAAAATCCGCACAACTGAGTAAGATCTCCCCCTTCAGCGGCCTTCAGTGCTTTCCCTATATCCAGACTGTTGGGACATGCCCTGAAACAGGCGTCACATTCGTCGCATTTCGCTGCCTGGCTCTTTATCTCATCTTCAGATAGGAGATAATTCTCCTTCCTTTTCCCTTTGACCTTTTCAACCAATGTAACAGCCACCTCAGCGGCTTTTTCGGGGATCGTAATCAAAACTGCCTGCAGACCACCCAACATTTCATTCACAATATCATCGACACTGTCTTCGGACCTGTCCTTAAGCCCCATACTTTGTTTAAAACTGGTGGCAATAACCTTTGTGTCTGTTTTGGCTGCTTCTTCCAAAACATCCGACCTATTACAAGTATCACTCACCACCAGAACATCGGCTATTCCTGCCCTTAATACTCGATTTGTCTTCACGGGAGTGGTAAGAATCTTCGCTTTATCATAGAACCTGACCAGATCATGACCAATTGACCCAATCCCGCATATCTCTATCTTGTCTTCCTTACCGTCTTGCTTTATACGGTTCACAACGTTCCATGCAGGGAGGATGTCGAATCCAAGAAATGCAATAACCGGTTTTTTTGTTTCTGCTACACCCATACCTGTTTGGGTATTGGCTTCTGGCCAATGTGGAAGATCTATCAGGTCTTTTTCCGGAGACCAGAGGAAATCAAAGAAACTGAATTTCAGAAACTCACTCGCTTCCATCGCTAAGAGGATAAGGGTCCCTCCGTGAAGCGCTTTTGATTCCAGATCTGCAGCGCTGCCTTCGAATGCTCCATTGGCGGATGCCAGAAGCTCTGTGAGTTGATCCTCAACATAGGTAATTACCGTATTCATCTCACGCAGGTTTTTCGGTGAATAGCCCAAAAGTGCATTAATATTCATCATCCCATACGCAACGTTCTTTCCCCATTTTACCTCGGCATCTTCCCCGTATTCTCTCAGACAATAGTTGAGAAGATCCCTGCAGACGGAGAGCTGAACAGCCAGACCCCTACAGGATTCTTGCAGGGCGATCTTTGCCTGATACGCCTCCAAATCCAAACCGCATGTCCCCTTCAACTTATCCAGATCACACGGCCCCATATAACAGTCCTGACATGTCTTCTCGATACCCGTAAAAAGGGGTGGGTATCTGTCCAACAGGACTTCATCCCATTCCTCTATATCTTTGGCATGGGCATTTGGCGTTAACCAAATCTTGATCTGGTTCACCAGGTTTTCAGACCATGTGGTCTCGATACATTCCTTGACCAGGTCTTCCATCCCTCTGATGTCTCGTACTGTTGTGGTAATGTCCACTTCAGTATTTCCCACTTTTGCAACTCTCTTTTCTTCTCCCATAAATTACCTCCTCTCCTTTCAAGTCTAGAATCATAACCTTTGCCTTAATCAATCACCCCAATGCCGACAATAATTGAAATAACTTTGAATCATAATAAAGCTTATGTGCCCACCTGATTACGCAATAAACCCTTCTTCACCAAGTTAAAACTGGAAATAAGAAGGTCCTTTACATTGTCTTCAGGAACATTAAGATGAATCCGCATCACCGTTGTCTGTGCAATACCTATGGACAGACCCCAGAGGATACGCGCCACCCTGCGGGAATCTACGTCTGCAAAATCACCCTTATCAATCCCTCGCTGGATGACATCCCTTATAATTTTCATGGCCATACCCGCCTTCTGGTTGATTTCATCCGTTAATTGAGCCGGAATCTTATTCATAATGTCTTCGTGAAGCAGGTATGCGGAGGTTTTTATATAGTTTATGTCTTCCTTATAATATCTGTAAAATGATAATGCCAGCCTTTCCAACATATCAGCAGGCTCTAAATCCAGATCGGCAGTCTCTCTGTACTTTTCCAGAAGATTGTCCAATCCTTTTATGAAGACTGACATGAATAACTCTTCTTTTGTCTGAAAATAGAGATAGATGGTCCCCTTGGCCAATTCCACCCTCTCCGACACATCATCTACCGTAGCGCTTGCAAAACCCTTTTCCGAAAGAACCGTGCATGCAGCATCTATAATGTCCTGCCTCCTCTTAAGTTTTTCCCTCTCTTTTCTTTCTGCTACGCCCATTTCTACCACCCTTAATGACTAACGATTATAGAATGACTCCCAGTCACTTCCAATTTAAATGTACTCTTACGTTTTGTCAATGAAATACTGAACATT
Source organism: Thermodesulfobacteriota bacterium (assembly GCA_034190725.1). Lineage (GTDB taxonomy): Bacteria > Desulfobacterota > UBA8473 > UBA8473 > UBA8473 > JAXHSZ01. Next base: position 2,227 of record JAXHSZ010000259.1, on the reverse strand, counting down.
GATTTCCCCCTTTTTACATTTCAAGACGTTATCGTTCGGAATCCTTTACGATTTGTTGATGTTAACGAGTAAAGGTTATTGGTTAATAGTTAATAGGGGGAATAACCAATGACCATTAACAAATAACTATTAATCAATACCAAATTCAACATAATCGGATCACCCACTTTCGCCTTGTGTAATTTAGTATCTGAAAATCTATGGTGGTTTTGTCTCCATTTTCTTTACCTGAGTATAGACCTGGCTATAATCATCCTTTGGATCTGATTTGTCCCTTCTGTGATTTGTGTAGACTTGGCATCCCTCATCATGCGTTCCAGTGGATAATCCTTCATGTAACCATACCCACCGAGTATTTGTACCGCATCCGTTGTGACCCTCATGGCAGTATCCGAGGCCAGGCACTTTGCCATTGCCGCATAGGGAAGAATATCTCTCATACCACGATCCAGCATGGCAGCGGTCTGGTAAATCAATGCCCTGGAGGCCTCCACCGTGATCTTCATATCCGCAAGCATAAACTGTATACCCTGAAATTCAGAGATCGGCCTGCCGAATTGGACTCTCTGCTTTGCATATTCAGAGGCATAATCCAATGCCCCTCCGGCAATCCCCAGGGCCTGAGAAGCTATCCCCAGTCTGGTTTCCTTGATGGATTCCATAAGTATCCGCCAGCCATCCCCTGGCTGTCCGAGGAGGTTCTCTTTGGGCACCCTGGCATCATCAAAGATAAGCTCAGCAGTTTGGGACCCCCGCATCCCCATCTTATCTTCTACCTTTCCTATACAGAATCCTGGAGTGTCCTTCTCCACAACAAACCCGGAGATTCCTTTGGTTCCCCCTTCATCTCTGGTCTTCACAAATGTCGTATACAGATCAGCGACTCCCCCTGCAGTAATAAAACACTTGGAACCATTAATAATATAGTAATCACCATTTGGAACCGACCGTGTCCTCATTGCTCCAACATCCGACCCGGCACCGGGCTCTGTCAGCGCCCAGCTCATGAGTACATTTCCTTTCCCGAGACGAGTAAAGAACCTCTCCTCCTGTTCTTTATTGACACTCACCAGGAGGGTGGTCAAACAGGACCCTTGGGTTGCAACCAGCATGGAAGAGGAAGCGCACACCCTGGCAACCTCCTCTATAACCATATAATACGTTGTATGATCCGACTCTAAACCACCGTATTTCTTGGGAAGCTTTAACCGCAACAGATCATATTCCTCAAAGAGATCCACCACTTCCCTGGAGAACACACCCGCTTGATCCATCCTTACCGCAATAGGTGCAAGTTTCTCTTGGGCCATCTTCCTCACGGTTCGGCGTATCATTTCCTGTTCTTCCGTCAGTTGAAGCATAAATTCTGTTTTCGACCTCCAATATAAATTTCAATATATCAAACATCACTGGGTTATCAGCTGAAATCCTCGATGATGTAATGCAGTTAATGGGTGATGGTTAATAGTTAATAGGGGAAAGAACTTATAACCATTAACAATACCAAAGACGACTTACTTATTTTCCTCCTTTCAGCCTTGGAAATTCAGTATTGAAAAAGGAAATTCATATGCGGTTAAAACGGTGATTCCAATACATGAAGAGGGTCATAGGTGTATCCATAAACTTCCCTTATGGTTCCCATTATCTCTGCTAAAGTAGCTTCTGCCTGAAGTGCATCCATGACAGGAACAAAGAGGTTCTCACTCTCCCCCATCTGTGCTTTCTCTCTCAATCTTCCGATTGCCTTTCTCAGCTTTTTCTCATCCCGGTTTGCCTTCATTTCCTTTACAGCATTAATCTGTTGACTCTCTGATTCTGTCGGATTCCTATGGACACCCCCTGGTGTTTCCTGTTCCGGTGGCGTAACAAAAGCATTCACCCCTACTATAATCCGTTCTCTGTTTTCTATTTCCTTCTGGTGTTGAAGGGAACTTTTGTCTATCTCTCCATCCAGCCAACCTGATCTCATGGCCTCTACCATCCCTCCCATCTCCTCTATCTCATGAAGGATTTTTCCGGCCTCCTCTTCTATCTTGTTGGTCAGGGCTTCAACAAAATAAGACCCCCCCAGTGGGTCCGCAACATTGGAAACGCCTGTTTCATAGGCTATAATCTGTTGGGTTCTGAGGGCAATTCTTTGAGACTCCTCAGTAGGTAAGGCTATAGGTTCATCGTAAGAACAGCTATGAAGGGATTGAACACCTGCCAGAACTGCCGCCAATGC
>JAXHSZ010000258.1:0-2305 GCA_034190725.1 Thermodesulfobacteriota bacterium | reverse complement strand
ATATCTGAACTTTACATCCAAAAGAAGTATCGGATGGTACGCACAGGTTATTAAAATTTCTCCCAGCGGTGTTCTGGGTGATCCCACTAAGGCGAGTGCTGAAAAGGGAAGAAAAATATGGGAGTTAATGATTCAAAACCTCACTGAACTGGTCGAAGACCTCAAAAACCTCAGCCTGGATGAGATTTACCAGAAACGGTACTGAAAGATGAAGATCACTTGTATGGAAGCGTGGTCGGTCAATATGCCTCTGGCATATCCGTATACCATAGCGTATGAGACGGTGTGCAATGTTACAAACGTGTTTATTCGAGTTGAAACCATTCAAGGAATCATAGGTTATGGGTGTGCAGCCCCCGATACCTGGATTACCGGGGAAAGGGCTGAGACGACATTGAAGACCCTCAATGAAGTGGTGGCTCCTGCCATAAAGGGCACCGACTCACTCCGCCCTGTTTATGTGCTGGAGAAACTCAAATCTATTGTGCAAGGTCAGCCATCAGTCCTTGCCGCTGTTGACATGGCGCTGTTTGACATCATGGGGAAAGCATGTCACATGCCCCTGTGGAAACTTTTGGGAGGATTTCGGAAACACATAAAGACAAGCGTGACCATAGGCATCCTCCCCCTGAAGGAGACCGTTGAAAGCTCATGTCAATTGGTAAAACACGGATTTAAATGTTTGAAACTCAAAGGGGGTTTAGATGTTGACTCCGATATTGAACGCACATTAGAGGTAAGAAAAGAAGTAGGGAATGGAATCGAGCTACGATTCGATGCCAATCAGGGATTTTCGTTAGAAGACTCCCTGAGGTTTGTTCAGGCGACGCGCTCCGCCCGTCTTGAACTCATTGAGCAACCTACCCCAAAGGGCCAACCTGATCTATTGAGACAAGTGACTCTCAAAACTCCTATGCCTGTCATGGCCGATGAGATTCTCTTGACGTTGCGCGACGCTTTCCGTATCGCCCACCGCGGCCTGGCCGATATGGTGAATGTAAAACTCATGAAAGTGGGTGGAATATACGAGGCCCTTCAAATTAACGCAGTGGCCAAGTCCGCCGGACTAGAGGTCATGGTGGGATGCATGGATGAGGCCGCTCTCGGCATTGCAGCAGGACTTCACTTTGCCTTGGCCTGTCCCAATGTTGTCTGCGCAGACCTGGACGGGCATCTGGGACTTATGGAAGACCCCACAAAAGGCGCAGTCATCATACGCGATGGCATATTATTCCCAAAAAACAGGCCTGGTTTGGGAGTTGATGTAATTGAGTGACAAGCATACAGGGTGATCAACAATGAAAACAAGAGCAATATGCCTGCGAGCAAACCCCTCTTGATCTATGACCATTGACCTGTGGGATAGAGCAGAGCTGCTATCGAACCTCTATCGACCGAAGAGCAGCTCTGTTCAAAAAAGGTTATTCATCTTCCTGCTTCTCCTCGCTCTCATCTTTTCTCAACTTTTTTTCCAATTTCTCCATGAGATCCGCACCCTTCTCCTTGAGAGATTGAAGCGCTTTAACCTGTTCTTTGAGATCGTTCACCCCCCCAACCCTTTGGTATGCCAGTACGGCAACGATCAAAGCAATAACGGCAATAATAAAATTTACTACTGTCATGTTCTTCTCACCTCCTTGAAAGTGTTTATCCATGAATGGCTGTTTTTTTACATCCCCTGCGACTGCCTGTGTATGGCAGAACACAGAGAGACCAGACTCAGATGTAAGGAACGTTTTAATGCGCTCTTACATACCTCATGCATTCCTGTGGTTACAATCTGAGTATTCCTTGACCTTGCAGAACATCACACTTCCGGATGGACACCGGATGACGTTGCCCTGACAATCATGCAGCCATATGCAGGTATATGGTTACAAACGACAGATAAATAAGTAGACTCAAAATGTCATTTGAAGTCGTCACAAACGGCCCTGTGGCCAGTGCAGGATCAACTCCAAATTTCTTAAAGACCAAAGGTATTGCTGCGCCTATAAACCCTGAATTCAATATGATTATGATCAAAGACAGGGTTAGAACGAATCCCAGCCTGTAATCGGAGAGCCAAAACCCTACGATCAAACCCAGAAGGACACCACATATAATCCCATTGAGAAAAGCGACCTTCATTTCCATTAAAAGCCTCTTCCATATGAAAACAAGTCTGATGTCTCCTGTGGCTAACCCTCTCACGGCGATGGCCGCCGACTGGGTTCCGGCATTGCCGCCCATGGCCATAACAACAGGAAAAAAGAATGACAATGTAATCATTTTTTCAAGTGAAGACTCGAATCTGTTAATCACC
>JAXHSZ010000257.1:0-5881 GCA_034190725.1 Thermodesulfobacteriota bacterium | reverse complement strand
TCCTTATCGATATTGGTGGGGGAACGACAGATATAGCAATTTTCTCCAATGGGCATATACAACACACGTCAGTTTTGGCATTGGGTGGGAATCATATTACGAGCGATATTGCCGTTGGGTTAAGAACCCCTGTGATCGAAGCTGAAAAAATCAAGATAAAGTATGGCTGCGCATTCCCATCCATGGTCAATCCGAGTGAGACAATCCAGGTTCCCAGTGTTGGAGGAAGAGAGCCCAGGCATCTCCCGAGACGGCAACTCTGTGAAATTATTGAGCCGCGGGTAGAAGAAATTTTTACACTGGTGCAAAGGGAGTTGATCAAATCGGGTTGTGACGATTTAATGGCTGCAGGTGTCGCAGTAACTGGAGGCACTGCATTATTGGAAGGTCTGGTGGAACTCGGGGAAAGGGTATTCAGACTTCCGGTCAGGATCGGTTATCCAACAGGGATAAAGGGGCTTATGGATGTGGTTAATAATCCCATGTTCAGCACTGGAGTTGGTTTAATCCTCCATGGTACCAAGGATAATCCTAAGAGAGAACACAAAAGCAAAAATAGAAGTAAAATGAAAACTGTCACCCATCGTATGAAAAATTGGTTTCAAGAAGCTTTCTTGTAATGAGATAAAAAAAGGTAATAGTTCAACCACTGAGACACTAAGAAACGAAGGCACAAAGAAGGAATATGAAGATGAAAAATGGCATCAAGAGAATTATATTCTAACTCAGGTTATAATCTTGGTGGCTTAGTGCTTTAGTGGCTAAACCATTACAAAAAGAGAAAACAATACTCACTATGATGTAATAAGGAGGTATGGTATTATGTTTGAGATGGGAGAAATTAATAAAACACAGGCAAGAATTAAAGTCTTTGGGATCGGAGGAGGTGGATGCAATGCAGTGAATACAATGATCCAATCAAAGCTGGAAGGAGTGGATTTTGTTGCCGCCAACACAGATGTTCAGGCGCTGCAAACATCAAACGCCCCACTCAAACTCCAGCTGGGACAGAGGTTGACAAAAGGCCTCGGAGCAGGCGCCGATCCGGTAATCGGAAAGAATGCGGCAGAAGAAGACAGAGAGAGAATAAGAGAAGTGGTTACAAATACTGATATGGTTTTCATCACTGCCGGTATCGGAGGGGGAACCGGGACCGGTGGAGCCCCTGTGGTGGCTCAGGTTTCTAAAGAAGTGGGAGCCCTTACAGTTGCAGTGGTCACAAAACCTTTTCTCTTTGAAGGGAAGAGAAGACAGAAAGTGGCAGATGAAGGGATCATGGAGTTGAAGAGGGTCGTGGATACATTAATAACAATCCCAAATCAGCGACTCCTTGCAATCTCAGGGAAGAACACATCTCTCCTTGATGCGTTCAAGAGGGCTGATGAAGTATTACTTCATGCTGTGAGGGGAATTTCAGATCTCATCACTGTCAATGGTCTGATCAATTTAGACTTTGCAGATGTAAAAACAATAATGTCCGAGAAGGGGATGGCCCTCATGGGAACGGGAACCGCAAGCGGTGGAAACAGAGCCGTAGAAGCTGCCCAGCATGCCATTTCGAGCCCCCTTCTGCAAGATCTGAGTGTGGAGGGCGCCCAGGGTCTCCTGATTAATATCACAGGTGGACCTGATTTATCCCTATTCGAGATCAACGAAGCATCTACATTGATCCAAGAACAGGCTCATGAAGATGCAAACATAATCTTTGGTGCAGTCATCAATGATACTATGGAGGAAGAAGTACGGGTTACGGTTATAGCAACGGGTTTCAACGGCTCTGTCAACGAGGTGGGCACAGAGTTGAAGGATATTTCATCATTTACACAGTTCACCTCGAAGGTAAAAAAGGAAGATCAAGATATTCCAACCTATATCAGGAAAGATTACGGTGACAGGGAAGTGATCCGATTAGGAAGAATAATTCCTGATTGTTTGGAAGATGAGGATGAATACGAGATCCCTACCTTTCTCAGGAGGCAGGCGAGAGAATAGGAATGTCCTGGAATTTGATCGAAAAAACAAGAGAGACTCTCGAATATGAAGAGGGGACTATTGTCAAACCTTGGGGAGGGAGGATAACCATTGCCATTGTGTATCCAAACCTTTACCACATAGGAATGTCAAATCTTGGTTTTCATACAATCTATTATCATTTGAATCATCATCCCAATGTTCTCTGCGAAAGGGTATTTCTCCCTGGCAAAGAAGAGAGCCGGATGCATATAAATACCAACACTGCCCTTTTCACAATGGAATCGCAAAAACCTTTACAACTCTTCGATATTGTTGCCTTTTCCATTTCCTTTGAGAATGATTCCCTGAATATATTAAAGATATTGGATCTGGCAAAGATACCGCTCAAAAGGGAAGAGAGAGATAATGGTTATCCACTGATCATTGCTGGCGGTATCGTACCAAGCCTGAACCCGGAACCGATTTCCGATTTCATTGATCTCTTTGTGATCGGAGAGGGTGAAGAGATTCTCCCAGAATTTGTTGAGGCATACAGGGAAGGTGCGGACAAGGGGTGCCAAAAAGAGGAAATCCTCAAGAGTATGAACACAATAGAGGGCGTGTATGTGCCTATGTGTTATTCCGTAGATTATAAGACAGATGGTACAATCCGAGAATTCAAACCGAAAGAGGGACTCCTTAAGAAGACGAAAAAGAGATGGGTAAAAAGGATCGACAAGTTCAGGACTCATTCTTCAGTCCTCACTCCGAATACGGAGTTTGGCAATATGTTCTTGGTGGAGATCAGCCGTGGATGTAAATGGAGATGCAGGTTCTGTGTGACTGGTTTCATTTGTCACCCTTATCGAAAGAGGGAATTGGAGAATCTTAGTGACACGGTTGCCCACGGTTTAAAGAAAAGAGAAAAGATAGGTTTGATCGGAGCAGACATTTCGAGCCACCCGGATCTTTCGGAACTCTGTGAATCGATTACCAACAGTCATGGTAAGGTCTCTTTTGCTTCTCTCAGGGCGGATTCTCTTAATGATAGGATTATGAAATGGCTCGGATTGAGCGGACATAAAACCATCTCTATTGCGCCGGAAGTAGGTTCGGAGAGGTTGCGCAGAGTAATAAACAAGAGAATGACTGAGGAAGATATTCTTGAAGCAGTGGAAACAGTAGTCAGAAATGACATATTGAATATAAAACTCTATTTTTTAATCGGGCTTCCCACTGAAACTCTCAATGATGTCGAAGAGATTATTCACATCACAAAGAGGATAAAACATCATATATTAAAGATAAGTAAAGGCAAGAAAAGAATCGGAAGGTTAATCCTCAGCATCAACTCTTTTGTTCCAAAACCTTTCACTCCCTTTCAGTGGCATCCCTTCGAGGACACGAAGTCTCTCAATAACAAACTCAAGATAATAAGAAACGGATTAAAGAAGGAAGGTAATGTTCATATTATTTCTGATCTCCCAAAATGGAGCTATGTGCAGTCTCTTCTGAGTAGAGGTGACAGAAGGGTAGGAAGAATTATCCTTTCAGCGTATGAATCAGGGGGAGATTGGAAGAAGTCATTCCAGGAGACGGATGTGAATCCTGATTTTTATGTATACAGGCAGAGATCCTATGAAGAGATCTTTCCATGGGATTTCATAGACCATGGGACAAACAAGGACCGATTATTTCAAGAGTATCAAGAAGCACTGGAACAGTAAATTCCCAAGGTTCGCTCATAAATAACTTCCATTTTTGTATCCCCTCTTCAAATCATCTTTACACATTACTCAATCTAAAAAATCCTCGAAATAGGTACTACTATTCCTGCGGTTAAAATCTTCGTCTTCTTTGACCTTACAAAAAATATCTCGTTTCTGGAAGGACACTGTCTATTATCCATCCAGAAATGAGATATTTTCAGTGGATCCCTCATCTCTGAACCTTCCCAAATCGATTGCTATTCCTATAACTTCTCATTGACCTATAATGGACTTTTCAATTGATTCTCTGTAAGAACGAGAGCCCGCGTGATATGAAGTTGCATTCAAAAGGGTATTGTTTCAGGTGAGCATGACCTACTGCAGGGGGGACTGACGTCCTCGCCTGTTTATGAGGACAAAAATGATTGCAACTTATTATGCATCATGATATTTGCTCGTAATAAATTGAACCTAAGTATTTTTGCCGTTTCTTTGTTTTTTTCTTGCTATTTTCTCCTAATCTGCTATATTTGATACACATTATTACTATTATTCGTAATAAAAATTCCGGACAAATGGATATCCTCCCTGGATTTTGCATCATTGAACCATCTGGAGGAGGTTTTTTGCAGTGGTTTGAGTGTGCGGTACGGGCCATGAAGGGAAAACCTGCATCATCGGCCAAAGTCACGCTTCCGATCCTGGGTGAGGTCTTTCCCAGGGAAAGACTTTTTCAGGAATTGGACCGGATGCGAGAGAAGTCCGTCATCTGGGTAACAGGCCCCCCGGGTTCAGGTAAGACCACTCTGGTTATTAGTTATCTGAATGACCGTGGGCTTCTCTGCCTGTGGTACCAGATAGATCTATGCGATACAGATCCTGCAACTTTCTTCTACTACATGAGCATGGCTGCAAAGAAGGCAGCTCTTCGCAAGGGACAACCCCTCGCCTTTCTCACCCCAGAATATCAATTAGACATCCCAACCTTCACCCTTAAGTATTTTGAGGGCCTGTATAACAGGTTACCCCATCCCTCTGTCCTTGTCTTTGATGACTATCAGGAGGTTCCGACCCAATCTCCTTTTCATGAAGTCATCTGCTTCGGGTTCTCCTACATTCCTGATGATATCAATGTGATTTTGATCAGTCGGGGCAAGCCCCCTGCTTCCCTAGCCCGCTTCCATGCCAATAAACTGATGGAAGTTCTTGAATGGCGAGATCTAAAGTTGACATTTGATGAGACCCATGAAATAGCTCGTCTCCAAATAGGGGGTGAGTTATCCCATGACAAGACAAAGGAGTTACACAGAACCAGTGATGGGTGGGCAGCAGGATTGATACTCATCTTAAAGAATGCAGAGGTAGAAGGTGTTGATCTTCGAGAGTCTCTTCAGCTTCCTCCTGAAGAGATTTTCGTTTACTTCGCAGGTGAGGCTTTTGACAAAATGGCTATTGATACGCAGACGTTTCTGTTAAAAACAGCTTTTCTGCCGGTGATGAATGCACGTATGATCGAGGACTTGACAGAGCTTCCCCACGTAAGTCACACCCTCTCTGAACTGAATAGCAGCAATTACTTCATAGAGAGGTGTTCTCACATCCCGTCTGCCTACCAGTATCATCCTTTGTTCCGGGAGTTTCTATTATCTCGTGCAAGGGAGAGATTTCCATTAGAAGAGATTACAGCCATCAGTTATCATGCAGCGTTACTTCTTGAGGAAGCTGATCAGATAGAGGCCGCCATCGACCTCCTCCAAGAAATTGACGACATGAATACCCAGATTGCCATAATCATGAAACGTGCCCCGACAATGCTGTCTCAGAGGAGAAACGATTCTCTAGGAGGATGGCTAAACGGTCTGCCTGAGAGTACGCTTGAAAATACTCCATGGCTCCTCTACTGGATGGGCGCATGTCGACTTCCTTCTGATCCATCGTCAAGCCTACACTGTTTTGAACGAGCCTTTGAGCAGTTCAGAACGCAAGAGAATCCATCCGGAACATTCCTTTCGTGGTCAGGCATTGTAGACGCAATAAGTTACAATATTGAGGATTTTACTCTTTTGATTTTTTTAAGAAAGATTTTTGGTGTGTGAAGCTAATTACAGATTGTTTGAGGGTGCTTGCAACCGAGTTATCTCCAATTTGGGGTAGGGAACTTAGAATATTCAGAATGAATTAAGCCCTGAGGAAAGGATTATTAAAATCCTAAAATTGCT
>JAXHSZ010000256.1:0-7598 GCA_034190725.1 Thermodesulfobacteriota bacterium | reverse complement strand
ATACAGTTATATTTTCCGGTTTTTCCATCCTTTTTTTCCGGAATGTAAAGCTGTCCCTTTAAACCGGGAACCTTTATAAATTTCATATTAAATTGTCGGAAAACTCAACTAGATTTATTTGCATCGCTCGCAACTTCTCAATAACTTTGAAAACAACTTATGCCGAAGCTTACAGGAAAGCGTTTATGATTGTCACTGTGAAAAAAGTTTTCCTGTGGACTTTGGCATGTTTCCTCACTTATTAAGCTATCGTTGGAATCGCCATCAATCATGAAAAGCACATCTCATTTCCAAATGGATACTGTTTTCTCCCATTCCCGTTAATACATCTCCTCATACGCCAGATCCTTCTGTGTGACCTTTCCCTTGAATAGTTTATAAGCCCAAGCCTGATATGCAATGACTATGGGGACGAATATGATGGCAACCGTCAACATGATTTTTAATGTCAGAGGGCTGGAGGCCGAATTAAAGGCCGTGAGACTATACTCAGGGTTGATGGAGGAAGGATACATGTTGGGAAAGAGTCCGATTATCCCGAAAAATGTAGCTCCGACAATGGCAAGGGCTGATGAAAACCACGCCTTAAAGAAGTTTCTCCTCTTGATGAAGACTTTTATCCCGATCAGCGCAATTACTGTAACGAAAGGCAAAAGAAAGAGGATGGGATGAGTAAGGTAATTGTCATACAACCCCGTTGCGAATTTGGTGAAAATAAGGAATATTACCGCTGTAATTAAAAGTACAGGCCAGACTCCATTTGCAGTTGAAACGGCTCTATCATGAAGGCTGTCCTCGGTTTTAATGGCAAGCCACAGAGATCCGTGTTCAAGAAAAAGCAGAAGAAAAAGCACACCGGTGAGAAGCCCGTAAGGATTGAGGAGTGTAAGCAGGGTTCCGTGATAGACTCCCTCATTATCAAAGGGTATTCCTTGGAAGATATTGCCGAAGGCCACACCGAACAGAATTGCAGGAGCAACGCTTCCTATAAATATGCATGAATCCCAGACTTTTCGCCAAACTGGATTGTCGACTTTCCCACGAAATTCAAAGGAGACCCCCCGTAGAATCAGGGTAAACAGGATAAGCATCAATGCCGTATAAAGGGAAGAGAACATCACGGCATATACCATAGGAAAGGCCGCAAAAGTCACTCCTCCGGCTGTGATAAGCCAGACTTCATTCCCATCCCAGAGAGGCCCCAGTGTATTGATCATTATCCTTTTATCATCTTCGTTCTTTCCAAGAAAAGGGAAAAGGGTCCCCACCCCGAAGTCAAATCCGTCCGTCATAAAAAAGACCGCCCACAGCAGGCCCCACAGGAAAAACCAGATTGCTTCTAAAATCATTTTATGACTCCCTGATCGTTATAGAACATAAAAAGAAACTCTTCTTAGGCATCCTTCATATCGCATTTACACTTTTTAAGGATGAATTCCTCAAGAAACAATTTCTTGGGTGAGGTGAATTGCCTCCAATGTGGAGTTAAGTTTCTGCTTCAGGTTTCAGATCTTTTTTATGGCTCCTGAAACCTGGAGTACTGTGAACAAAGTGTAAACTACTTTTGTGTCAATATGAGAGATACCTCTTCTTATTTGTCCTGCATTCAGCCCACCTTTTCACTGTTCTCAATCGGGGCGGGTCCCTTTATGGCATTCTTTGCCATCAAATAAAAGGCTACTGCCCCCAAAAGTCCGTAAATGACTATGAATGCCACCAGGGATGTGGCTACTTGAGAAGCAGCAACGGGTGATACTGCATCCGATGTTTTCATAAGACCATAGACAATCCAGGGTTGACGGCCCACTTCCGCAAGGATCCATCCCAATTGTAAGGCAATGTAGGGGAGGGGTATTGAGTAAAGCATCACCCTTAAATACCCTGGACTGTCCGTGAGTCGATTTCTCTTGAAAATCCCTATGAAGGTGACGGCACAGAAGTAGATTCCCAAACCCACCATTCCTTTGAAGGAAAATGATGTGAGAAGAACCGGTGGCCTTTCATCCTTTGGGAAATCCTTGAGACCTTTTACTTCAGCATTGAAATCATGGTACCCGAGAAAACTGAGGAGACCGGGTATGGAACCTATTTCAACGGAATTTCTTTCATTTTCTTCATCAGGAATCGTGAATAAACGAATGGGAGCCTTCCGTGTTGTTTCCCAGTGGGACTCCATGGCAGCAAGTTTTGCAGGTTGTATTTCCGTTATATGAACACCGTGCATATCGCCTTCTATTGCCACAAAGAAAGAGAATATAAGCCCGAATACAAGAGCTAACCTAAAAGATTTCGTGAAGAAATCCACATATTGTTTCTTCAGGAGGTGATATGCACTGATGCCCATCACGAAGAAGGCGCTCAAGACATAGGCACCGCCGGTGGTGTGAAGGAATTCAAGGATGGCAAACTTCTGAAAGATAACAGCGGAAAAATCAGTGAGTTCAGCTCTTCCGTTTTTTATGGTATACCCCACAGGATGCTGCATCCAGGCGTTTGCCGTCAGTATCCAGACAGCCGAAAGATTTGATGCTCCTGCAACCAACCACATAACGACGGCATGTGCCCTTTTTGAGATTCTGTTCCAGCCGAAGATCCAGACACCGATCATGGTGGATTCGAGAAAAAAGGCAACAGTGGCTTCTATGGCAAGCAAAGAACCAAAGATATCTCCCATAAAGGCAGAGTAGCGGGACCAATTCGTACCAAACTGAAATTCAAGGGTAATACCCGTGACTATTCCCAAAGCAAAATTGATGAGGAATAACTTCCCCCAGAACTTGGTCATGGAAAGGTATGTCTCGTCCCCCGTCCTGACATACCTGGTTTCCATGATCGCCACAAGAATAGAAAGTCCGAGAGTCAACGGGACAAATAAAAAATGGAACATGGTTGCGGCTGCAAACTGCAACCTGGAAAGCATCAACACATCCATCAATAGTCTCTTCCTTCCGTGGTACTGTAATGTCTATGGAGAAATGAGATGTTTTCTGTGAAATCAATGGAAACGAAAGTGACTTTGTAAAAAGTCTGGGCACACTCTAAAGCCGCAGCTGAGCTTTCTTTCTCTCCCCCATGAACTGCTGCGGCGAAAGTCGATTTCCCGAAGTTATTGCATGTTACACACGAAGATTTTAATCAAGGGAGTACATTGGACAAGTAGGGGTATATTGCTATTGACACTTACATCTGAGTCTGACCTGTCTGTGTAGAACCACGTACAGTCTGACAAAAAATTACGGAAAAGAGTCATTTATGGATGAGCCCCAGTCTGTTATCGTCAGAGGTCGGTTGTCAAAAAGTGCTTTCCTGGAGGGGGCTAAAACACAGAACGCGATTCAGACTCTTTGGTCTTCAGCGGTTCAAAAAGGATGCACCATGACAACCAACCTCCGACACAAGGCTCTCTTAAACGACTGTCTGTTCTGAGTGAAGGGGATTGCGCAAAAAAGGCATTCCCCTCAGAAGATTCATAAGAAAGGAAAGGGACGCTTATGCCGCTGAGAGGTCTCTTCTGTCCGCCATATCAAGAAGCACCCTCTCTCTTGCCTTGTCTATGCCTAAGGCTTTTCTCTTCTTATCGATATGTTCTATCATCATGCGGGCCATTTCATAGGGATCCGCCGTGAATCCCCACTTTCCGAAACCAAGGCCTTCCAGACCATCAAAGAGAAGTTTATGAAATTTTGTCTCTTCGATGATGGGATATGTGACACCGAATACAGTAAAGACCCCTGAGGCCACAAAGTACTGTCCGATAGATATCGCCTTTTCACTCATCCATTCGGGTGCGGCACCTGCCACAGGCAGGTCGGCTATGCTGTCACCCAACCCTCCTATTCTGACCATTTCAGAGCACGCAATGAGTATTCTGCTGTTGTCGACACAGGAACCAAGGCCTAAAACAGGCGGCATTCCCACTGTCTCGCACACCTCTGCGAGTCCTGGTCCCGCTAAATGGGCCGATTCGGGTTTGTACAGACCGGCTTTGGCAAGAGCGATCTGGGAACATCCGGTTTGGACCACCAGAACGTCATTCTTGATCAGTTCTTTCACGAGTTCCACGTGAACCCAGTCCTGTTTCACCCGCGGGTTGGTGCAGCCCACGACGCCGGCTACCCCTCTTATTCTCCCGTTGACGATATTGTCGTTCAACGGAGTATAGGCACCTCTGAATGTGCCTCCAAGCATGTAGTTTATGTATTCATGAGAGAAGCCGTGAACCCCCATGTTCTTTATGTTTGGGATTTCCACGGATGCGTTCCGGTTTTTAAACCTGATGATTGCCATTTCAACAATGCCGTCGGTGCACTTTAAAGGGTCATGTTCTTCGAATTCAATGTGTTCGGCCCCTTCAATATGACACCTTGGATTGGTGGTAAAGAGTTTTGTCCCGTAACATTCAGCCACCTTAGCAAGCCCCTGTTTTATGCACTGTACATCGACGCCCATGGCATCCACCGCACCTGTGACGAGAATAGCCTCGGTTGACATAAAGTTTCCTGCATGGGGAATCCCGTGGCGGCTTAACATTTCAGCACCTGAACAGCACATCCCCAATAGATTGATCCCCTGGGCTCCGGCATCTTTCGCTGCCTGTATCAGAGTCGGGTCATTGACGGAAGCCAGCATGGATTCGAACAGGTTCGGTTCGTGGCCGTGGATAATGATATTGACGTGATCTTCTTTCAGGCATCCCATGTTCACTTCCGCCCTGACAGGCATTGGCGTTCCAAAAAGAATATCGGAAATCTCAGTGGCCACCATCGAGCCTCCCCAACCGTCGGCCAGGGCAGTACGGCTGCATTGCTTGGTTATATTTTCATAGTGCTGATCCACCCCCATATGAGTTCTATGCATGAGTTCCATGATTTCACGCATTGCTCCGCGAGGAACCACACCATTTTTTCTCCATGTCTCCAGAGTCTTTTCAGGGACTCTTTTTGCGAACGGAATTTCACCTTCCACCTGAATATATGTGCGTTCCAATTCGTTGTAGAGATCCATTGCAATGTCATTGGTTTCACGCCCTTCCGTTTCTATACCGATGGACTCTGCAACCTCCCTGAGCTTTATGGGATCTTTGATGGTGTAATCTTTTATTTTTCCATTGACAACATCCCTGAACAGGTCCAGCATACTCATCCCATGGTCGGTATGAGCCGCCGCACCCGTCGCAACCATTCGCGCGAAGTTTCTGGACATGATCGTATCTATTGTTGCCCCGCAGACCCCGACCTTTCCGTAAGGATCCTTTGAAGTCAACCTGCATGGCCCCATGGAACAATGTTTACAGCAAGCGGAATCTGCCCCTATGGGACAGGCCTTC
Source organism: Thermodesulfobacteriota bacterium (assembly GCA_034190725.1). Taxonomy (GTDB): domain Bacteria; phylum Desulfobacterota; class UBA8473; order UBA8473; family UBA8473; genus JAXHSZ01. Next base: position 2,272 of record JAXHSZ010000256.1, on the reverse strand, counting down.
ATGCTTGCGGCACGGTCAAAGGCTGTTTCCACACCATCTTTTTGAGCTTTCTCAAGCATCTGTATTGTGGCTTCACAAGTCGTCACATCTCTTACATTGATTTTCTCATCTTTCTTTACTTTCTTCTCCATGATGCTTCCTCCTATTGATGCGGCAAGGGCCAATATATTTACTTCCCTTTTCACCCCATGAAAGATTGTTGATACTGTTTATAAATTTGGCCACGTTGTAGAGAAAGTCAAGATGGAAACTGAATATTACATCAATTTTCCTTCAATTTCCGTAGCCGCTCACGGTTACCAGTTTACATTTTACGGTTTTTTCAATGAAATGAATTTTGTAACGATGTAAGCATGTTTAATATCTATTCCAATTCCTGAATTGGTTCTTTAAATTGCTCAATGCTTATATATCTTCAGAAGAAGCACCCATAATCTCCTTTTTCCTTCTATCCCAATGAACGGTTAACTGTAAACTGCTCACCGTGAACGGATACTAATTTCCTTCCTATAGTCATCTCTTTCTATTACAGAGCTTTTGCCCCTGCCGTCACAGACCCGGGACCTGCAAGAGGACGGAACATCTTTTTCCCTGCTCCGCATATGGGACATTTCCAGTCTTCCGGGAGATCCTCGAAATTTGTCCCTTTGGGGATTTTTTCCTTCCTGTCTCCCTTATCAGGATTGTATATATATCCGCAATTTACTGTCTGACACTGCCACATCTTCTCGGGTTTTGCCATTTTTCCCTTCTTTCTTCCAAATAAATACCTGTACCGCTACGCAGGATCATGATAAATGATTCACTTGGCCGACACCACAGATTGAAAAGTTTTATGGAAGTTCGCTCTTCACTTATTTCGATGCCCGGAAATCCATATATTGTCTTCTTTACCCGTACAAATCTCCACGTTTGCCGTGTGAATCGAAGGGCATCACATATATTGATCTATGATGATGTGCTTTTATTTCATCAGTCTCCCGGCCATCGTGGACAATCATGATCCGGGCATGTCAATGGCACAGCCAATGCATTTCCGTGAAAACGGCAATTCGTTTCACTCTATTCACTCATGGAAGGCAACGGGGCTCGTCTTCTCTCCCACATGGCGTCAAACCTTGTATGACATTCGGGACAGATCAGTATAACCGTTCTTATGCCATTATTCACTTTGAATGAAACGTGAAATCCGTCGGCATATCCACACACAGGACACGTGTCTATGGACTCGTCAAGAGGTATCCGTCTTATTTCATCATTCATCAAATTCCCTTCAGTGCAGTCGGAAGAATGGATGGTTTAAGAGCCGATCTTTTTACTGACTTCCTTCCCGTAATCCTGACAGGCATGTAACCCTTCATCCGTTTCCACGAGGTTCTCTACTAAATTAAAGGACCCCAGATCAGTGATATCCATCTTAAATACGTGTTCCATAGTGTCTTTTATAAGTGCGGGAGCGTCTCCACTATGAGTGTATGACCCGAAAGCGCCCCCTACTTTCCCTTCCAGGTTTGCCTTTTGCGCAACAAAGAGAAATGTCTTCATGGTCCCGATCATGTCCCTGTGGTAGGTGGGAGATCCGAAAATATATCCATCATAACCGGCCAATTCCTTTTCATTCTTAATGGTCGTGATTTTTCTTAATTCAGCATCGTTTCCGGTAATGCGGACACCTTCTGCGATATATTCCGCCATCTTCTCTGTTTTTCCAGTTCTGCTGTCATAAGCAATGAGTACTTTCTTCATGTTTCTCCTCCCGTATCTCCTTATTAATAAAAACAACAATGATACTCAAAGGGAGCCGCAATAACTCCCCCTATTTGGGGATTTCATCTTGTGACCGTCTTTGCTCGATCTTCAAACACAAGATCCTGAAAATATGTACTGTTATTCATATCTTACGTTTTCAGATCGACAAATCCAACCTTAATCTGAACGCCAACTTGAGGAAATTATCTCAGCCTCGTCCATGACCAGTGAAAACACTGATTTCGCTTATTTCACTTTATTGAATGCCTTGGCTTTGGCACCACATACAGGGCAGGTCTCCGGCGGTTCATTTTCAACCGTATTTCCGCAGACAGAACATACATAATAGTCAACCTCTTCCTGACTATCCAGGTTTTCAAGCACCTTCTTATACATGGATGCGTGAATCTGCTCCACTGCATTTGCATAAGAAAATGAACGCTTTGCAGCCTTGTTCCCCTCTTGTTCCGCGATCTTGATCATCTCCGGATACATCTCTTTGAATTCATGGGTTTCACCGGAC
>JAXHSZ010000255.1:0-4852 GCA_034190725.1 Thermodesulfobacteriota bacterium | reverse complement strand
GGAATGGTTAAGTTAAGGGAAATCACCTTGAAGTATCATCCTGGAACCGAAAGGCCCTATCGTAGTAAGAATTATTCTGTAGGCTGGGTCATGACTAATGTACTCTATGAAGGTATACGAAGGGCAGGTAAAGAATTGGACAATGAAACACTGGTTGAAGCTTTAGAGACCTTTCGGAACTTTGACACCCAAGGTATCTGTGGTCCCATCACTTACACCTCCAAAAGCCATGAGGGGTTGAAGCACGTTAAAGTTTTCAGAGGAGATCCGGAACGCAGGACACTTGTTCCGATTACAGAATGGAGAAAGGCCCCTGAAATAGAATGAAGTAAAGTAAGTAAAGTGAATTGAGCTTTCCCGTTACCTTCAGATCTAAAAATTGAAGTGATCTCCCCATGGCCACCAAGTAACGTGAAAAGGTTTCTCATGCTTGCAACTCATGTGTGAAGGATATGTTCTAATATTCTCAGAAATTGATATTACGCAAGGTGATTATATGGATAAAGAGTAGATTTAGAGGGCATTACAGATAGGTGGACAATAGGTACAAATGCTTTCTCTCGATTGAACAACAAGAGCATTGAAATGGATAAAGGAAGAAGAATGGTTGTGAAATATCACAGGGACATCAAATTTGAAAACAGGACTTACTAAATTGATGGTTCATAGTTGATATGGTCATTAATCATATTTATAAAAAGGAGTAATATATGGAAAAGAGATATTTTGATGTGTATTGTTATTTTTTACTGTTTTTTGTCCCATTAATCTCTGTTTTACTATTCTGGTCAGTGAAGATAGGGTATGCACAAGAGGTAAGGGGAGTCACGGATACAACAATAAAGATAGGCGCCATACTGGATCAAACCGGACCTGCTGCAGGAGATATTACCCTGCCGGCAGCCGAAGCCGTCAGGAATTATACAAAAGAGATCAACAATCGTGGGGGGATTCATGGGAGAAAAATAAAATTACTCATTGAAGATGATCGCTATTCCATTCCGGTGGGAATAGCTGCCTTTAAAAAACTTCTCTTCAAAGACCGGATATTCGCTTTGTTCGGGCCAGGTTCCACAGGAGAAGCAAAGGCCCTCTTTAAACATATACAAAAGTTAAAAATCCCGAATCTAACAGGGGCTCCTGACGGGGCTCAAATAAAACCGTTGAAAAGATACATATTCATGCCATTCAACCTCTACGATGATCAGTTGGGAGTGATTTTTGATTATATCGTAAATGATCTCCAACCAAAGAGAATTGATGTGACTTTTGTTTATTTTGATGCGGAGTCAGGTAAGGTTGCCCTTGCATCCGCCAGGAAATGGGCCGAACATTTCAATTTTAATCTCACCACGGAAGTTTTAAATATGGGGGCTCTGGATGCGGCATCTCAAGTATTGAGCATCAAGAGGAAGAATCCAACTCATATTGTTATTCATCATGGTTCTCCAGGCACAGTGGCGTTACTCAGGGATTTAAAGAAATTTGGTCTTGAAATCCCCGTTTTCGGTGACATGATCAGTTGTTTTGAAGATACTGTCAGAATGGGTGGAGATGCTTCGAAGAATTACTTCGGTGCGAGTGTCGTGAGTTCATGGTACGAAAACTATGAAGGAGTAAAGAAACTCAGGGAGATTACCTTAAAGTATCATCCCGGCACTGAAAGCCCATATCGAAGCAAGATGTATACCCTTGGCTGGCTTGTGGGGATTATACTTTATGAGGGGATAAAGAGGGCAGGGAAAGACCTGAATGCGGAAGGGCTATTAGAGGCATGGGAAAGCTTAAGGGATATGGACACAGAAGGGATATCCGGTCTGGTCACCTTTACTCCCACCAACCATAAGGGTATACATTATACAAAACTATACAAAACCGAACCTCAAAGCGGAGTACTTGTCCCAATTACGGATTGGAGAAAGACACCGGAAAGAAGGTAAGAGTCAATCATTAGAGAAAGGAGGTGGATTATAAGCAAAAGTATGAGCAGAATAATCAAAGGAGATCCCTTGTTTCACCGACGATTGCTCACGGAATTTCAATTCATAACAAACACCGCCGATATTGAAGAGAGTATTGTATAGATTTCAAGCCGGCCCTTATAACTATTTCCCACCTATTACTTGTCCAGGATTTTTGAGTATTCATCTGAATCCAGTTTCCATTCCCGCTTCATATGTAATGTTTCACGATTGGATCGATTCCAAATAAACGCTTGATTGTATATTCATTACTCCTGTGTGTCTGTCAATAAAGCGATATTTTTTGCCGGTGTAAGTGAAGACGACACATTTCATCAGAGGAATACGCTAAATAAAAGGGTTGCAATACGTTCCTATGATAACAGTTTGGACTCTCAGTATACAGTTCACAGTGAGCTGTTGATAAAAAAGAAAACGAAACAAGGAGTCTGCAAAAAGAAAACAGTCAACTGTTCACATTAACGGTTCCCTCTTATGTTTGTTGCTCACGAGGTGATTGTGAAAAAGAGTCATTTGTGAATCAAAGCAACGTAACAGTCAGCACAAAGGAGGAAAGAGATGAAAACAACGAAGATTCTTTCAATGCTTTTATCGACAGCTTTTTTCGTGGTTCTCCTGTACAACCCTACGACTGCTACAGAGTCTAGAGGTGTTTCAGAAAATACAGTAAAGATAGGGATAATAATGGATCAAACAGGACCGGCTGCTGAAATGGGGATCCCATACACAAAAGGCGTCAAGAATTATTTCAGATATATAAATGATTCTGGCGGAACAAACGGGAGAAATGTCAAGGTACTTATCGAAGATGATCGATATAGTATTCCCATGGCAATCGCCGCCTTTAAGAAACTGATCTTCAGGGATGAAATTTTTGGAATTATGTTTTGTGGTGGAACCGGTCAGAATACGGTCTTGTTCGATCAGATTGAAGACAACAAAGTTCCTGTTGTTACAGGAAGCTAGTCCTGGACAATGACGGATCCTGTAAAGAGATACATATTTTCGCCGGGAAATGACAATAGAGACGAGATCAAGGTGATAATGAACTATATTGTTGAGAATATGAAGGCAAAAGACCCAAGGTTTTCAATTATCGCCTTTGACGCCGAATATGCTAAATCCGGTATCAGAGTAGCCGAGGCAAAGGCCAGAGAACTCCCAATAACGATGGTAGGCAGAGAGATTCTGCCTTTAGGGATCATAGATGCGACCTCCCAGATTCTTGCCATGAAGAGGAAGAGAGTCACCCATGTCTTCTCCATCACAGCCCCGGGGTCTACTGTTGCCGTTCTCAGAAGTGCAAAAAGTCTGAATTTTTCACCGATATTTTTCGGTTCGTTTCACGCTTTTGCAGATGAGGTAGCATCCATTGCAGGCCCGGCAGCAAGGAATACATATGGAGTTGGGGCATTCTCTTCCTGGTTTGATGACGTGGAAGGGATCGGGAAATTGAAAAGGGTATCCCTTAAATACTATCCCAACATTAAACCGCCCAACAGATATTATGTAAAGGGATGGATATCTTCTATGATCGTTCATGAAGGCATAAAAAGGGCCGGCAATAATCTCACCCCGGACACCTTTGTGAATTCCTTGGAAACTATCAAGGACATGGACATGAAAGGCCTTACCGGACCCATTAGCTATAGCCCTACAGACCACAAAGGAAACGATTATGCCAGAATGTACAAAGCTGATATAGAGAAAGGCTACTTTGTCCCTGTTACAGGTTGGATAAAGTCAAAATAGCGCCTATCTGGAAATGAGATATTCTTCATTCGGGCACTTCATTAAAAAAGGAGGTGTACCATGAGAGACCTCAGAAAGACATTGTCAATGACCGTTTTGGGATTCATCTGTGTTATTGTCACTGCCTCTTCCGGATATGCTGAAGAGGTCAGGGGCGTAACTTCGGATACCATAAAGATCGGGGGTATGGTGGATATGACAGGCCCCCTTGCCGAAACATACAAAATCCTCATTGATGGTCTCAAAGTATACTTTGGAAATGTGAATGATCGAGGAGGTGTTCATGGAAGGAAGATAAAACATATTCTGGAGGATGACAGGTATTCCATTCCAATGGCCCTGTCGGCCTATAAAAAGCTGGTCTTTAAGGATAAAGTAATGGCCCTTGTACCTGGTGCATCCGGTCTGGGTCATACCCATGCCATAATTCCATTGGCTGAAAAGCATAAGATGCCGCTTATTGCCGGCACAAACAATGTCAAGTACTATAAACCGGCCAGAAGGTATGTTTTTGCCCTTCTCCCTTTTTACGAAGATCAGGTAAAGCTTATCTTTGAATACATATACAAAGATCTCAAGGCGAAGAATCCCAAGATAGCCGTGGCATACCCTGATGTCGGTTCAGGAAAGGTGACACTGGAAACATCAAAAAAACTGGCAAAGTTATATGGTGCAGGGCTTGTCAGTGAGACAGTTATCTCGGTTATGGCAGGGGACTTCAGTTCTCAGATAATAAATCTCAGAAGGCTGAAACCTGACTATGTCATTATCCATGGATACCCATCAAACACTATGGCCTTCTTGAGGACTGCGAGAAGATTTCGATTTTCAAGTACATTCATTGTGATTCAATACGGGGCTGTTGAGGAAACCGTGAGGATGTCGGGTAAGGCAGCCAGAAATATGATCGGCATTAATTGTTTCAGTTCATGGGATGACGATAGTCCAGGAATGGTGAAATTGAAGAGGATGACCCTGAAATATTTACCTGATTCCAGATCCCAAGGCAGGAACTTCACGCAGGGATGGTTTGGCGCTATGCTTGTGCACGAGGGGCTGAAGAATGCAGGCAGAGATTTAGACGGGGAAACATTTGTAGAGGGACTTCAAAAGATAAA
>JAXHSZ010000254.1:0-7664 GCA_034190725.1 Thermodesulfobacteriota bacterium | reverse complement strand
CAATAGCTTGGGCATAGGCATTCGGATGAGGAGGGGTTTCGTCATCATAGGTTATGCCCAAGCCACCACCCAAGTCCAAGTATTGTATAGTTATTCCTTCTTTCTTGAGTTGATACATCAACTCTTTTGTTCGTTTGAGGGCATCAACAAATGGTTCCACATCCGTGATTTGAGAACCGATGTGACAGTCTACACCTATGATCTCGATATTCTTGAGTTCCCTGGCATACCTATACTCATCAAGAGACTTTTCTATGTCTATTCCGAATTTATTCTTCTTGAGACCGGTAGATATGTAGGGGTGTGTCTGTGGATCAATATCAGGATTTATTCTGAATGCAATCCTGGCTTTTTTACCAAGTTCACCTGCTACGGAATCAATAACCCTCAACTCCTGTGATGACTCAATGTTAAACATAAGGATATCTGCCTGTAAGGCATAATCTATCTCGTTGCGTTTTTTCCCGACTCCTGAGTAAACGATCTTTTTCGGCTCAACACCGGCGGCCAAAGCACGGAAGAGCTCTCCCCCTGAAACGATATCTACCCCACTTCCTTGATTTATTAATGTTTTCAGTATGGCAATATTTGAATTGGCTTTCGCTGAGAAACAGACAAGGTGACGTAATGGAGAAAAGGCAGAGTCAAAGACCTTGAAGTGATGCACCAGCGTGTTGTTGCTGTAGAGATAGAAGGGTGTCCCAACTGAATGTGCGATATGAGATACAGAGACGTTTTCGCAATAGAGCTCATCATTTTTGTACTGGAAATGGTGCATAATTGGAACCTTTTATGAGGAAGTGACTCAAGTTAAAAGTGCCGAAAGTGAGCTAAAGTTATTAATAATATAAGAAATTACAGAAACACTAAAAAAGATTTTGCAATCTTAGAAAGCAAACTAAGGCAAGCATGAGCCAACCTTGCCAATTAGTAATGGTTGGATAGATATACCTTATGATCAAGTGCCTGAAGTTAAAAACGACTGATAAGAGTTTTCATCGTATAAATTGTTTCTGAAATAAGTCCCTCAGGTGCCACAGGAGGCCCTTTCTTTCCACATCCGGATGTGAACGTCAACAGGAAAAAGATCAGTAGGACAAGGAATATCTGTGTTTGAATGAGGAGTTTATTTGCCATATACGAAGTAATAACCTGATTATCTGCCCTTGTTCATGGCTTGTATTCGTAACCTGAGAGCATTCGTTTTTATAAAGCCTTCAGCATCTTTTTGGTTGTAGACGGTATCCCTTTCAAAGGTAGCAAAATCCTGGTGATACAGTGACCCATGAGACTTTCTGCCGACCACAAGGCAGTTGCCCTTGTATAATTTGAGTCTTATGGTGCCAGAAACATCCTTTTGGGTCTCATCAATTGTCTTTCTTAATAGGTTCATCTCAGGTGAGAACCAATACCCGTTGTAAATTAACTCTGCAAATTTCGGCATCAAGGAATCCCTGAGATGCATGACCTCTCTGTCCATTGTTATGGATTCCATAGCCCTGTGGGCAATGTGCAAGATAGTTCCTCCAGGCGTTTCATAGACGCCTCTGGATTTCATTCCTACATATCTGTTTTCCACAATGTCGGCTCTTCCGATCCCGTTTTGTCCACCAAGATCGTTCAGGCATTGTAAAAGATTTGCAGGACTTTTCTCTTCTCCGTTAATGGTCTTTGGAATTCCCGATTCAAAGCCTATCTCAATATAAGTCGCTTTATCCGGTGCTTTTTCCGGGGAGACTGACAGGACAAACATATCCTCATTTGGCTCAGTCCACGGATCCTCCAGAATGCCTCCTTCGAAACTGATATGAAAGAGGTTTCTGTCACTGCTGTATGGTTTTTCTTCTGTTATTGTGATAGGGATGTGATGTTTCTTCGCATAATTTACCAATGATTTGCGGGAGTCTAGTTCCCACTCTCTCCACGGGGCAATTATCTTGATATGAGGACTGAGTGCCAGATACGTCAACTCAAACCTCACTTGATCATTGCCTTTTCCTGTTGCTCCATGACAGACTGCATCCGCACCTTCCTTCATCGCGATCTCAATCTGTTTCTTAGCTATGAGAGGCCTGGCAATGGATGTGCCAAGAAGATATCCCCCTTCATAAACAGCATTTGCCTTTAGCATGGGAAATACATAATCTTTTACGAATTCCTCCTGCAGATCTTCCACATAGACTTTACAGGCTCCTGTATTTTTTGCCTTTTCCTCCAAATCATCCAATTCTTCTGCCTGTCCCAGGTTTGCGGTATACGCAACAACATCACAATTATATTGTTCTATAAGCCATTTCAGTATGACTGACGTGTCTAAGCCCCCGGAATAAGCCAGAATGACTTTACTTACTTTATTTCCCATCTTGAAGACTCCATCTCATTTTTCCTATTGCATTCCTATTGGGTTTCACCTATTGAAAATTCTAACCGTTCACAGGTCTTAATATTGATGTTCTTGTATGGTGAGGATGTACAATCACGAACACTCAAATCTTGGTTTCAGGTGTCAGAAAAAAACTGAAAATACACTCTTCGCTCAAGCATAATAATTTTTTCAAACTCAAGACCCTTTTCATACACATAGCTCTGAGTTGTTACTGCGTTCTTTCTTGAACCTGAAACCCGTGGACCTCGAACCCGTGAATGGCCACCTTTCGGGAACTCTGGCTCCGTTCCTTACAAACTTGACCGAGGAACAATGAACCATACAATTTCAGATACAGATTTTAGCCGACTGATCTATCCTCCTGAATTTCACCAAATATCTCATCAAGAATTGTAAATACAATATCAACATCCCCTTGAGTCACAGTGAGAGGCGGGAGAAAGCGTAATATATTTCCCATTGTGCAGTTAATGAGAACTCCCCTATCAATACATTGCCGGACAACATCCCCTCCATCAAACGCCAACTCCATTCCTACAATAAGCCCTTTCCCTCTTAGGTCTTTGACAAAGGGATACTTCTTCTTGAGTTTGCTGAACTCATGGAAAAGATAACCACCGACTTCCACACAGTTATCCAGGACTCCGTCATTGAGGATCGTCTTTACTGTTGCCAAAGCCGACGCTGTTACAACCGGATTTCCACCAAATGTTGAGGCATGTGAGCCGGGGGTGAAACTGCGGACAATTTCTTCCTTTGCCAGCAAGGCGCCTATGGGCAATCCTCCTGCGAGTGCTTTGGCCAGTGTCATTATATCCGGCTCTATGCCGTAACCTTCATAGGCGAAAAGGGTTCCCGTCCTTCCCATCCCCACCTGCACTTCATCGAATATAAGGAGCAATCCGTGTTTATCACAGATCTTTCTCACATCCACAAGATAGTTGTCCACCGGGCAGTTTACTCCACCTTCACCTTGGATCGGCTCAACCATAACAGCGCAGGTTGACTCATCGATGGCCCTGTCTAAGGACTCCACATCATTAAATGGCACATACTTGAAACCGGGAAGCAAAGGTTCAAAACCTCTGTGGAACTTCTCCTGTCCGGTGGCTGTAATGGTTGCAATAGTTCGGCCGTGAAATGAATTTATCATGGTAATGATCTCGAATCTCTCATTTCCTTTGGTTTCCTTGCTGTATTTGCGTGCTAATTTGATTGCCGCTTCGTTTGCCTCTGCTCCACTATTGCAGAAAAACACCTTATCGGCAAATGAATTTTCTATCAAAAGCTCAGCCAATCTTGTTTGAGGCTCCGTATAGTAAAGGTTTGATACGTGTAAAAGCTTCTCAGCTTGCTCTTTTATCGCTTTTACAATAATCGGATGGCAATGTCCCAGATTGCATACGGCCAATCCGCCGACAAAGTCAATATACTCTTTGCCTTGAGGATCCCATACCCTACAGCCATCGCCTTTCACGATTGTAACAGGAAAGCGGGAGTAAGTGTGGGCGATATTTTGGTCAGAAAGATTTATGTGTTGATATATGTCTTTTGTGCTCAAGTGAATCTCTCCTGCTCAGCATCATACTTTAAGGCATAAATAACATAATTCCTTTGGATAAATCAACCCCAAATATGTTTATCTCCTTTTGTGTGAACACATCAGCTTTAAAAATCATGTAGCTCTGATAGAAGATTTTTCATGTTGACATTGACATGCCTTTGGCTTATTATACTTTAGATAGTATATGAACGAAAACTGCAATTTTTCCAATTACTACGTCAGACTCAGATTCTGATCCTCAAAATTCTTTAGAGGTGGCATATTTTAGCCGGTTTGTATATGTATCACTTATTGAGGAAGTTAATGCCTGGAACAACAGCAGTCTCCTTTTTTGAAAAAGAAGGCACCGGTAAACCCACCTTCTCCAATCCATGATGAAACACGTTCCCTTTGCATAAAAAGATAATATTTCGCGTAAAACTGATCTCTGTAAACCTTCCAAAGAAGGCTTGTATGGGATAGAACTTTTTTTATTTAGATAAAAGGAGGGTGTCATGAGTGTTCAAAAAAAGTTTTTAAAAACAAAACCCATATGTAAGGTCACATTGAGATTAACTAAAGAACAGGCAAAATCGGCAGAAATAGTCCATATTGCCGGGGACTTTAATGACTGGAATCCTGATTCAACACCCATGAAAAGTCTTAAAAATGGTGGATTTACTGCCACTATCGATCTTGAAACAGGTAAAGAATATCAGTTTCGCTATTTGATAAATAATTCGGATTGGGAAAACGATTGGGATGCAGATAAATATATCCTATCCGCTTATGGAAATTGTGAAAATTCTGTAATAATGGTTTGATGAATCGGCTTGTAAGATTACGACAGGCCGTTGGATTGTAAAAAAATCAACCAGGGTAGTGAGCCAAGTTCACCATCTGCCGGCTCCTTACTTTGTTTGCGTCCTATGAATTACAGGTTTTCATCAGATTGTATAAGCGATGTGATTTGATGCTCTCTCTATCCGTATCCCTGAAGGGCATTTGCTTGTAAGAAGCAAATAAAGCAAGGAGCCGGCACTTACCCCAACCATGAATAACCTCACAGGTTGCAATTATTGATGACCCTTTGTATAGTTGATCATATATATTTTCAGGCATTTATTAAAGAAACAAGAGAAGTGTAGATGGAAAAATGAGCAGACTACAAACATTTCAAGTATTCCCGAATCTCCCTGAGCCCCTCTCTTTTCTAGAAGTACTCTCGCGAAACCTTTGGTGGTGTTGGCAGCGAGAAGCTGCTGATCTTTTCCGCCGTATTGATCCCAGGTTATGGGATAAAGCGGAAAGAAATCCAATTACTTTTTTAACATATATACCTCAGGAACGCCTTGATGAAATCGCGATGGACGATGGGTTTCTGGCCCATCAGCAAAGGGTAAGGGAACATTTTAATAATCTTATCTCTGCTCCTCAAAGAAGTCCTGAGTCGCCTTTTGGGAAAGATGGAACAATCGCTTATTTTTCAATGGAATATGGAATTCACGAGAGTTTGCCTCTCTTTGCCGGAGGTCTTGGAGTGCTTGCAGGCTGTTATCTCAAGGCTGCATCAGATTTAGCTCTTCCTTTGACTGGTGTCGGCATTCTTTACAGGCAGGGCTATTTTCACCAGTTTCTTGATCACGATGGATGGCAACAGGAAGAGTATCCAGAGGTGGATTTTTATCACCTTCCACTGGAGAGAGCAAAGGATCACTCAGGAAACGAAGTAACGGTCTCAGTCTCCGGACCGGATGGTGAGATTCACGCTGCAGTATGGAAGGTGATGGTGGGTCGAGTGATCCTTTACCTACTCGACACAAACATACCAGAGAATCCTTCTCCTATCAGGGATATTACTTCCAGGTTATATGCCGGGGGGCAAAGAATACGACTGGCCCAAGAAGTGCTTCTGGGGATTGGTGGGATACGTGCCCTTAAAGCGTTGGGGATCTGTCCAACAGTTTGTCACATGAATGAAGGGCATTCTGCTTTTTCCGGTGTTGAACGTCTTGCTTTGGCAATCTCTGACTATAATATTAATTTAAAGACAGCTTTAGAGATCATTCCCCGTACGACAGTCTTTACTACACACACACCGGTTGCCGCCGGCCATGATGTTTTTCCTCCAGATCTAGTGAGACCTTTTCTCTTCCCCCTTCAAGAGCGTCTAGGGGCTAAGGTAGACGAGATCCTGTCATGGGGACAGCCTGGTGGGGTTGGGTCGGATGGATCGTTTTCCATGTTTGTTTTGGGATTACGTATGGCCCAGTACTGTAATGGTGTAAGCCGATTGCACGGAAAAGTGGCGCGACGTATGTGGTCTCACGTTTGGCCAGGCAGGCCCGAAGATGAGGTCCCCATCTCACACATAACAAATGGGATCCATATCCCAACATGGATATCCCATGAAAATGCATTACTCTTTGAACGTTATCTCGGTCCGGACTGGCACACACAGCTTTTAAGTTCTAACCTGAGTGAACGTATCGATGAAATCTATGACGAAGAATTATGGCTTGCCCATGAAATGAGTCGTTCCCGTCTGATACGAACTTGCAGAGATCAAATGGTAAAGCAATACAAACGGCGCAATGCTCCCAGATTTATGATGGAGGATGTGGGGTCTGCCTTGGATCAAGATGTGCTCACCATTGCATTTGCCCGTCGCTTTACCACCTACAAACGAGCGAGTCTTTTGTTTCATGATCCGGAACGTTTAAAGGCGATCATCAATTCAAAGTCACATCCGGTGCAGTTTATTTTTGCAGGGAAAGCCCATCCGAAAGACCATGAAGGCAAAGAGTTGATCAAACGAATAGTACAGTTTGCCAGCGAACCAAGTGTACGACACCGCATTATTTTTCTAGAAGAATATGATATGCACATAGCACGGCATCTTGTGCAGGGAGCGGATGTGTGGCTCAATACTCCCAGGCGGCCATTTGAAGCATGCGGTACTTCCGGCATGAAAGCGGCAGCCAACGGGGCACTCAATACAAGTGTTCTCGATGGTTGGTGGTGCGAGGGATACTCCAGTGAGAGAGGTTGGCGTATCAGTGGAAGGGAAGAATATGCAGATGCAGCTTACCAGGACGCCGTTGAGAGTCAAGCTCTTTATAATGTATTAGAAAACAATGTCATTCCCTGTTTTTACGAAGCAGGGAAGGGGGATGCCTCCGACCGATGGATCAAGATGATGAAAGAGTCCATGAAGATGGCTATGCGCAGTTTTTCCAGCCACAGGATGGTTGACGATTATTACAAGAGATTCTATGTGGCTGGAGTTGAGAGGTTACATTCCCTGGTTGCTAATGATGCTGCAGAAGCCAAGAGTCTCATGAAACAGCGCGAACGACTCCGCATCCACTGGAAGAGTATCCGGATAGATCCTCCTGTACGGCAAACTGAAGGCCCTTTTCGAGTTGGAGAGTCCTTTTGTGTCACATCTGATGTGTATCTCAACATGTTTCGTCCTGAAGAGGTACAAGTACAACTCTGTTTCGGCCACCTCAGATCAATAGAAGAACTTGCAACCAGCACTAAAGAGGAGATGACCGTTGAGAAAACTCTGGGAGGTGGACATTATCGGTATATATGCACAGTTACTTGTCGTGATTCCGGCCGGTATGGTTTTACCGTAAGAATTACACCCAGGGGAGACGATTATACCAAGTTCACTCCAGGACTCATCACATGGGCGTGAAACTTGGAGCAGGGGGGGAATTTTTATAA
>JAXHSZ010000253.1:0-15884 GCA_034190725.1 Thermodesulfobacteriota bacterium | reverse complement strand
GTCTTTTTTATCTATTTCATTTCTTATGAGTTCATAATAATCGTTCTTTAAGCCTGCCTCTGGAGACTTTGGTGATCTCAGTCCTGTTTGCCAGAATAATCCACCCGCCAAAAAAGATACAGCAGCAAGGGAAATGAGGATTTTGGGCCATCTCTCCTCCTTCCGGGTCCCATCAACTGTTTTCTCACTCCCCCTTTGATCCCGCCTACTCATGAAGCCAGCCAGGAGAGGCCACTTTTGTGCCCGGGATGGGACTTCTTCCTCCTCTCCATATGTATAGTAACGACTGTATCTCAGTTCTTCATAGTCTGGACTCATGTCTGGCTGAAGTTTATTCAGTACCACTCCCAAAACCTTTGTATTTACATTCTCCAATTGAGTCTTTGTTCGTTTTAAAGCTCCTCGGGCCACCTGTCCCACATGATAGATTATAATGGCTCCATCCATTTTCGAACCTAAAATGGAAGCATCTGCAGTGGCAAGGGCCGGGCTTGAATCAAAAATAATCACATCATACTCTTCCCTTACCTGAGATATAAAATCCGTTATCCTTTGGGAGTTGAGTATTTCACAAGGATTCGGAGGTATGCTTCCGGCAGTGATTATATGGAGGTTATCAATGCCCGGTGTCATCATGATTTCATCCATCCCCATCTGTCCGGTCATAATGTCGATGACTGATCTCTTTGTGTCCTGCCATTCATAGTTGCCGAGGATGGCGTCGGTGAGACCGGGTTCTCGATCTATCCCAAAGGTCTTTGAAATCATTGGTTTTCTTAAATCGGATTCAACCAAAAGGGTCTTCTTACCTGCTTGAGCCACAGCGATACTCAGGTTAATAGCAATAGTGGTTTTGCCTTCCGATGGGGCAGAACTGGTGAACAATATTGTCTTTTGCCCTTTTTCCAGACTTATGAATTGCATATTGGTTCTCATGGTTCTGAAACTCTCGGCCAGCATTGAATTCGGGGCGAAGTGGGTGATGAGGCAGGCATTCCTTTCACGGCCATCGTCTTGATTACGCTCAGGAAATTTTTTAGATATAATGGTACTCATTTCGTGAACTCCCGCATGGGGTATTATCCCAACCACAGGAACTTCGAGGAATTTTTCAACATTTTCTACCGTACCGATAGAAGTGTCCAAGGCCTCAAATATGAAGACTATTACCAAGCCCAGAATAAATCCGATAATTGCACCCATAAAGGATTTAAGGCTGAAATTAGGTTGGTTGACGGGCTTTGTTGGTTTCAATGCCGGCTTAACTATTGTCACTTCTTCTACCTTCTCCGCCTCTTTTATCATAGCTTCTTGGTATTTGGATTCTAAGAGAGAGAGGACTTCCGTATTGACCTTTACCTCATAATTAAGTCGTGACAGGGTCAACCCTTTCTCCGGGAAGCCTGACAATTTCTTTTGAAGCTGATGAATGTATTCTTTCAGAGCTGTCTTTCGTTTTTTAAGGGCTTCATACTGCGTAGAAAGCTCAGCAATCATTTTGTGATACGTCTGATTAATCTTGAGGGTAACTTTCCTCACTTCAGGATGGTCTTCAGTGAAGTTGAGAAGTAAGCTGTTTCTTTTGAGTTTGAACTCAAAAAGCTTGCTGTTCAAACGGGCAAAGAGAAGACTCACTTTGTCAGCAAACAGTCCTTTTATATCTTCATTCTCAATTTTTTTTCCTCTCTCAAGCTTTTCTAAGAGAAAACCTATTTCCTCTGTAGTAGTTGTTAATTCTTGGTACTCTCCTTCCAATTTGCTTAACTGGTTGAGGGTGATATTCGTTTCAGCATCGATAGAAATAAAATTATTTTCTTCTCTCAGAGTCTTTACCTTCTCTTCAGCTTCATGTAGTTTCTTCCTCACATTCTTCAACTGTTGTTCTATGAAAATTCTGGCTTCACGAACGCGTTTATTTTTCTCTTTGATATTTTCTTCTCTATAGATTTCCGCCACTGTACTGGCCAGCCTTTGAGCTTGATCAGGATCATCCGAGGTTGCTGTGATCGTTATTATGTTTGTGAATCCTTCCTTCATCGTTTCAATTTGACTCTGTAGTTTCAAAACAATGCTCAAGTACTGACTGTTTTCGGCCACCTGGTCAGAGGACAGGTTTTTATCTATTAACCCGAGTCTCTTGGCTACTTTCTCCATAATTGGATAGCTTCTGATGATTTCTGCCTGTGTCTCTAATTTATTCGATGTATTCCATGATAAAAGCTCCATGTACAAACCTGTAAGGCTCGTATTGTGTTCAACCTTTACGCTTGTATTAGCTTCGTATAATGGAAGTGGCCTTTTGTAAATGGAAAAGAGAAAGCTGAATAGCCCCAAAAGGAGAGTGGCGAATATGACAATATTCTTTCTCTTACGCAGGATGAGCCAGTATTCTCTCAGATCTAGATCATATTCGGCCATTGAGTGAACTCCGACAGATAAATCCTTTGATAATATAGATTTCCATAATAACTTTCAATGGGTTATCAATGGGAATCCTAGAATACGTACTACGCAGTACTAGTTACTTGGATTCCTCTCCCGACCTTCTGAGATTTATATGTGAAAATTTATCGTAGACTGTAAAAAAGATACAAAATTGTTCAATTCTTATGGAGGACTTCCTGTATTGATACGTAGCCCTCCCCCTGTTGTGTATGAATCTCTATAGATTGCCGGATAGAGGGCAAAATCTATTATGGGGATCAACTTAGAAATATAATAATGAATGTTTCCAATGGTACTTTTAGGCAGATAGACAACGTCTCCACTTTTAAGAGAAACATTTTGGGCAAAATCACCCTTTTGAAGAAAACTCCTCATATTTGCCACAATCACTTTCGGCTCGTTAGGATATCCTCTTACAATGACTGTATTTTCCTCAACAGCATCGTCCGTATACCCTCCTGCCAGAGAAATTGCCGTCACCAAATCAATCTCGTGTTTGAATGAATAGGCTCCAGGTCTTTCAATCTCACCAAGAACAAAAACCTTGTCCTTGGTTGTTGGGGATTCGGGGATGATGACCACATCACCTTCATCAATGATAATGTTTTGACTTGTCTCCCCATGATACAGAACATTATAGAGATTGATTGTATATGTTTTTCCTCCCCTCAATAGTTTGGTTCTTCTCAGATCTGCATCGGGGGTTGCTCCACCCCCTGTTAAAAGGAGATCTAATGCAGTTATTTTCCCTTTTAATGGATAGTTACCAGGCCCTGAAACACCTGTTTCGAGAACATTTATCTCTCCAAACAGAGAAGCCTTTTTGCTGTTGAATTCCTTTACTAGCACATCCACTCTTGTGTCCTTTACGAACTTCACAAGCTCCTCTGTAATGGTTTTATCCACCTGTTTCACAGTAAATCCTGCAACTTTAATATCTTCCAAAAAAGAAATTGATATGTTTCCATCGGCACGTACCGTTACGGTATGCTTGGACTCTCTGTTTTCCTCCCACAAAGATATTTCGAGCACATCCCCGGGTCCGATTATGTATTCCGGTTCTCCATATTCTTCTGTAAATACAAGATTTTTACTCATCTTACTCATACGGAGAAGTTCCTCCTGCATTGCTGCCTTTTGAGTTAAGATCAGCTTCGTTTCTTTTTCACTCAGAGGTTTGAATGATTTTGGGAGGGGAGTCTTTTGGGAACCTGCGCATCCCCAGTACAGAACCAGGCAGAATAGTCCGAGAAGAGAACATGAATGTTTCAAAAGACGTTTTGGCCTCATTTTTTTGATTCTCTCATCGACAGTCACATCCTCTCAGGAAGTGGAAAGAAAATTGAATTCATCTGCTGTACACTTAACACTACAATTTTGCTCCGTTTAACGCAAATTATGTGCCAATGTTATTCTGCGCCAAAACAGGTCTATGTCTTCTATTTTCTTCAGGTTTTCAAATATTAGAGATTCATTGATTGAAAACGAAAATTGCCATTTCTCGGAATATAGAGTCATTATATTTCATGTTTTATATTTATTATGTCTCCTTTAATTATTATTATCTTGTTTTTGATGACCTTGTGCTAGATTAATCGAGTCCTTATTGGTATCTCATTCATTACTATTTTGCCCATAATATTCGTCTATATAATGTTATTTTGACATATCATGTCAATATCTTGGTAATTTATAACAATATCCAATCCTCTCGTTTGCCTGGTAATAACCTCACCCGTATTTTTCTTGATTTTGACGCTTCTATCCATTATTATCACAAAGATTTTGGATCAAATGAGTCCCGGGAGATACTCTATATTTAATTCTATCTTTATCATACAGAACTTTTGAAAGTCGAGAAATTCAAGAAAGATGTATGCCATTGAAACCTTGGATCTGACCAAGATATTTAAGCCGGCTCGGAATATATTGAGCTTAAAATCTCCTCAGTCCAAAACAATTACAGCCATAAATAAATTGAATCTGAGGATAAAAAAAGGCGAAATATTTGCCGTTTTAGGACCAAATGGCGCCGGCAAGACCACCCTTATAAAGATTATGTGTTCCCTCATTACCCCTTCCAGCGGCACGGCATTGATACACGGGTACGATGTGGTAAAAGATGAAACCAAAATCAAATCACTTGTGGGTCTGGTTATTGGCGAAGAGAGAAGTTTTTATTGGAGGTTGACAGGAAGGGAGAATTTAGAATTCTTCGGAGTTCTCAATAACCTGAGTCTGCAACAGGCACGAGAGAGGTCCCATACTCTTATGAAACTGCTGGAAATAGAAGACCCTGATAAAAGATTTCATGAATATTCATCAGGGAACAAACAAAAACTTGCTCTTGGGAGGTGTCTTCTCTCCAATTCAGAGGTCATCTTCATGGACGAACCCACAAAAAGCCTTGACCCAGGGATAGCATCACGATTTCGAACCTTCGTCAAAGAAATATTGGTGAAGAAGGAAAACAAGACAGTGTTCTTTGCTACTCATTCCATTCAAGAAGCGGAAGAGCTGGCAGATAGGATTGCAATTATGGATTATGGGTCCATAAAAGTATGCGGTTCAATAGATGAGTTTAATGCTGGCGGGACCTCAATGTTGGATATTTATAACCGATTTACATGAAACGTAATAGTCCAGCACTAAGTACACGCATTCTTAAATACGATTACGTATTAAGTTTAAAGTGCATAAAATGAGCTAATGTGCCTAAAGATGACTCATGCACTGAAAACGTATTCCTTAACTTGATTTCACTTTAGGCACTTCAAACTTCAGTCACTTTATGGTTCCCCGAATCCGTGGGATCAACGACCGGAACTCTGAACAAAAATACGTGACCATATTTACGAATTATAGTATTAAGCCACCAAGATTATAACTTCTTTATGTCTTAGTGGCTGAATTATTACTATGAAACAGAGAGGCTGGAATTGATATTTCACAAGTTATGGGTATTTATTAAAAGGGACTTCCTCATTGCATCCAGCTATAAATTTGCCTTTTTCTGGGATGCCGCCGGGATTATAGGCACTCTACTCACTTTCTTTTTTATTAGTGAACTGTTTAAAAACAGTCATGTCCCATTGCTGGACCAATATGGTGGAGATTATTTTGCATTTGTTATCATTGGAGTTGCCTTCTCGAGCTATCTCGGTTCTGCCCTGGGGCATTTTGGGGGAGTAATTGGAACAGAGCAAGGACTGGGCACCATAGAGGCTCTCATTATGACGCCCACTAAGATCTCCACCATCCTTATAGGAAGTTCGGTATGGAATCTCCTCTTTACAACCCTGAGGGTGGCGGCGTATCTTTTGGTAGGGATTTTCTTCTTTCACCTGAGATTGAATACGACAAGCCTTATGGCCTCAGTAACTGTTCTCATACTCTCCCTGGTTCCTTTTATCTCTCTGGGAATCATCTCGGCAAGTTTTATGCTGGCATTCAAAAGAGGTGATCCATTCAGTTTTCTTTTCGATAACGCATCCAGGTTTTTAGCAGGGGCTTTTTTTCCAGTAGCCGTATTCCCTCTCTTCTTTAAAAAGCTTTCTGATTTTGTTCCCCTCACGTATTCTCTCAGGGCATTAAGAGAGACTCTCTTGTCTGAGGGTACCCTGAAAGAAATATGGCCTGACCTGTCAGTTCTAGTGATTTTTTCTGTAATCCTATTCCCAATTTCCATTAAATGTTTTAAAGCTGCCTTGAGGGTAGCAAAGAGACAGGGAAGCCTGTGTCAGTATTGATCCTTTGTGTTGAGTCAGTGTTTTTGTCAGCACCGTGAAATTTTAAGCCGGCAGCTTTCATCTATCAGCAACCTAAATTGAGCGATTCTTTCCGTAGCGAGAGGACGTAGCTTGCTGAATACTGAGAAAAAAACGATTCGAAGCGGACGAAAGTGAAGCCAACCCTTCAGTGAGTTCGGTTCGAAGTGTTTTTTACTTCAGATTCAGTGAGATACGGCCTTGCAGTAGGAAAGAATCGCTCAGTTTAGGAGCAATTAAAGTGACAGAAGCACAAAGGGTTGATTAATCCAACTCAGGCAGTTGTATATACCAAGGCATTGCCCATTATGTTTTAACTAAGTTGAGTGATTCACCGTTCACAGTTCCATGTTAAACGAACTCAATGACTGTCAGAAAAAGCAAAACACAATAATATGAGTAAATGTCGCGTTTCCAAATGGGTGAAGGAGACTGATCTGATTCATATACCAATCATTATTAATAAAATTAATGATATCAATATATTATAACCATTTAACTTTGA
Organism: Thermodesulfobacteriota bacterium; assembly: GCA_034190725.1. Taxonomy (GTDB): domain Bacteria; phylum Desulfobacterota; class UBA8473; order UBA8473; family UBA8473; genus JAXHSZ01. The sequence continues at coordinate 9,167 of JAXHSZ010000253.1, read as the reverse complement.
ACATTGAACCTTAAACCGCTCAGTTTAGGTTTTACACTTTGTGCCTTTGCCACTCTGTGCCATTGAACCTGAATAAGATAACTGGAACTGATGAAATCCGCCAAAATATAACAAATCGTTATTGATACTCTCTACTTTCTGAAACCCATCGCCAAAACAAATAGAACCTTTACAAAATGAGAAAACACCTCACTCACTCTGTGAAGATAATTCCTCCATCTGACTGACGTTTTCGGCATATATTCTCTTTGGGCTACTACGTGACGAGGAGGAAAAAGCGTTCTTCCGATGAACCTCATCTTCCTGAAATACCCTTTATTCATGGAGAGATGGACCAGGTAACTCAAACCAGGAACTCTGTTATTATTGAATACAGCTTTCAGAAAGACTTCTTCGCCGAAATAAAGACGTTTTGGTCTGAGCTCTTGTAGAAGATCCCCTGGTATCTTTGCTTCCAGGAATACAGAGATGAAATAGAGGTTGAAATAGACCATTTTATCTAATTTGAATTTATAACTATATCTCATCAACATATCCCAGTCTAATTTCTCGTTATAAAAGTGAATGGCCTCATTCATATCACAAAAAAAAATGAGTTTATTAAAGGAATGGGAAATCCGTAACGCATGTTCCGACAAGTGGATTAGAAGGTGGTGAGGAGCCATAACCAGTGTCTCCGCATCGGCAATATTCGTCTTTTGTGCATCCTGCCAGATATCTTCCATATCAATATCTCTTATGTAGTGCTTATTGGGAATGCTGGAATTGATGAAGTGCCAGTGGATATGGAACGAAGGAGAGTGAGTGGAAGCATGTCGGTAATCAAGTGTGGTTAAATACGTTGATGAAAAATCAATATCACCAATGGATCTGTCTGACGGAAAATAGCCCAGAGCCTTTAGCTGTTTGTCAATCATCAACATATCTTCTTTTCTCACCAAAAGGTCTACATCAGTCATCGGCCTTAAAGCAATATTTCCATATACTGTCTCAGCCAATGCTGCTCCCTTGAGGACTATTACCTGAATGCCTTCTTCATTTAATACATGAAGTATATTCCCTAACTTACTAAGTAATATAGTATTTCTACTGACATTCGTATAATAATCTTTCTCTAATTCTTCTGTCACATGATCAGGGACAATCTCTTTGTTTGTTATGATTTTCCCATACTCTAAAAAAACTAAAGGCGAGATACCCTCACTTCTCGCCTTTTTTAAGAAATATTCCCAATCTATTATATCTCTTTGTATTTCAACTATATCATTCCGCTTCTCATCATCTATACTTCTTTTACAACAGGAAAGCAGTAATTTGTCTTCTTTTGTCCAGGTCAATCTACTCTCCTAAAATGACCCATAATATTCTGTTAATGTGTGCATCGTTGAATAGTTCCAGTCATCAACACAGCAGTTTCCACTCACTAATACATTATTTGCTCATCTGCTCCCCTCCCCCGCTTGCATACCCTTAACCTGCATTACCACACTGAACGATAACTGCTTTCGAATCCATGTAATCCGAGCAAAATTTCCTTTGTTCTTTCAGTCTCTTGTGAGCGATACAGTTCGTCGGCCAATCTTGAGTGCTCCATCAGTACTTGCCCTATCTCATGTTCCAATAATTCTTCCTTGTATGTTGCGAAGGAGAAATCTTTACTTTTGAGTGCATTCAATATGGAGATAGCGGCCACCTCTCCATAACCTAAGCTGAAAGAAATCCCCTCGCCCCACAAAGGGTCGATCCCTGCTGCATCGCCTACAAGAAGCACTCTGTAGTCTGAAAAAATTGACAAAGGATTGAACCATCGTATTTGATGGCCCTCAAATCGACCTTTTTCTACAAGAATACCCGTATCAGCCAGAAACTCCATAAAGACTTGCTGAAGGGAGGGCTCTTTACACTGAGAAATATTGTAACCACCAACACCCGTGTTAAGCCAAGCCTGATCCTTGACAACTAAGGGAAACGACCACGCATAGCCCATAATCTCATGCTTGAATGTACAAGAAAAATCAAACACCGCCTCCATATATTTGTGTTCAGGTGTTCTGTCTTTGTCAACCTGTAGGATGGCAGATAAAGTACTACATGTATTCCTCGGTTCTTGTATTCCCGAGTTTCCGCACAATGTTCGACGTATGATGCTTTTAACTCCGTCTGCTCCTACCAGGACCTGTGTTTCTAGGCTTCTTTTTGTTGTCTGAACTGAAACAGCATTGTCTTTGTAAGAAAAGGAGATTACCGGCTCATTTTCCAACACATGAATGCCCATGGATTTGGCTTTATGAAATAGGGCTTGATCGAATTCTTCTCTTGATACCGTTCGCAAACCGCCCCCATGAATTACATATTCCATATATTCATCATGATCAAAGACAAAACGTGTCCTTTTCAGCTCAAGAGAGTCTATGGGGAGCGTAATAGTAAGCTTTTTCAACCAATAATCCGTATTTGCACTTATTCCACCTCCACAGAGTTTTTTTCTTGGATGGTTTTCTTTTTCTAATACAATCATACGGCCTGTGATTGATGGAATAAGTCTGGCCATATGCATAGCTGTTGAGATACCAGCAGGGCCCGAACCAGCCACAATCACATCATATTTTTCGTCTTTTGATTCTCTCATTGTTATTTTAACCTAAATTGGTACTATTGAATATTGGAGATTAATATTCTGCAGATTCTTTGATATAATTTCGTCTTCGATAAGAGAGACCAAAAAATCAATATGTATTTTTTCCTGTAACTTGCTATAGAGGAAGTGAAGGATTTGTACGTTGCTGTAAAGTAAGCTGATTTGTCTGTTCCCTATTAAGCGAACAAACTTCGTTGGATTACAAGGATGAAAATGTAACACCCGCTTTCCGGTGTTTTCAAAAGAAACAGCTACCGCCCTACACTCAGTAATGAGTTCAATGATTGCATTTCCGAACTGTAATCTGTCAATGAGTTCAGCATCACTCAGGTCTCCCTGCTTGAGGCAAGGATATATCTCCACATTCGTCCTCCCATCAAAATACATTTCAATTCCAAATGATATATCGTTGTGTATAAGATAGTCGTCGATACGATCAATAGGAGGATGGAATGAGAGTACTTGATCCAATTTTTCAGGGTAATCTTGTAATAAGAAATAGCATTTCACTTTCGAATCGTTCATGTTCACTCTCTTGTCTATACCAATTCCCAACGCCACAATCATTGATAAGTCAAATGTTTTATCAACAATATTTCGTAGAATTCTGCGCTCTAAAAATACATTGTCCCATCTGTTTATTTCGTCCAGAAACTGAAATATTATGCATAAACTCTCTTGTATATCTTTATTAAAATACCCTGCCCTGAACCTTGCTGCATGGATCCGTTTCGGACAAATTTTAGGGGCACATTCCAGAATTGAGCAGCGAGATTCCAACAGTAATTCCTCAAATAGTCGAAGAAACTTGTCTTCTTTTAACCTGAACTCTTTTTTATGAAAATTATACATTGGGACGAATAGATTCATCTATCCTTTCTCCCCTAATACCAGCCAAATTCAATCCCTCAATACTATCAAGCTTGTTAAGTTGGTTTTTAGAATTCCAATAAAAATATGAAGGGGTATGTTGCAACATGCCCCTTCATGCTCAACGTTTCCTGCTGGAAAACCATTGTCTTCATTGGTTATACAAAAAGATGCTCATTTTTGGATCGAAACTAACTTGAGCCTTTCGTTTCACATGGTTGAATTGAATAACCCTCCAACCGATTGCAATTGTTCAATTGTGGACCACTCATCCCATTATACTTACATGATTGAAGCACAGCTTCTTCCGGTCTTCCTCTGAATAACACCACCAGCTTGGGTTTTATCCAGACTTTTTTCTCCATTTTTTTACTCCTTGAAATAATAACGGTTTATCACAACATGTGGTTGTCTTCTATCTTTTCTTTTTGAAATGTCCTTGTATTCCTTCACAAGTGATAAAGATACAGAGGGTAAAGGATTAAGTTGTCCAACTCAAACAGTTGTACATATCAAAGCATTACACATTCTACTTTTACGTTAAAAAAGAACCTCTTAATGTTTCAAGAGTTTCAGCTCTGGTTTGGGCGATCTGGCAGAAATACATCACAGGTGCATCCAACTCCCCGGTTTCCAGGTACGCATGAGCAGGACACCACATACAGAGGTGTAACAGAGGGCAGATGGAACATCTTTCCATAAACTTTCTTTGGTCAGAGCGTATATCTCTCACCCGGGGGACAAAATTGTGCCATGCATCGGAGAGGGTCCCTTTTTTTATGTCATAGACGCAATCCGGATGCCAGAGGGAAGAACAAATACGAAAGAAGCCATTGTAACTGAGGCTGAAACTCCCTATTCCAGCACCGCAATGAAAGAGATGGTTGGGCGATCTATCAGGAAACTCCGGATGAATAAGTGAGCTGCATCCTTTTTCCAAGGCCTCAAATCGTTTGAGGTCCGACTTCTCAAGAAACACGATCTCTTCTGGAGAGAGCCGTTCAGACTGAATATCCATATTTCTTGTTGAATCACCGTCATATCTCAAATGTAAAAAAGGATCAAAGCGGAAGCATTCTTGTGTATTCTCTCTGCAAAAACGAGCAATCTCAGGTTGTTCATGAAAATTGGAGCGGAGAGCCATAGTCTTGAGACAGACTTGAACTCCACTTTCTAAAAGAAGATGCAGTCCCTGCATAAAATCTGCATAAGAGCCTGGTTTTTGGGTGACACATTCATAGGTTTCTTGAGTGACGCCAAAGACCGATATCTCTATGTCCCGGGGAGGATATCTCTTAAACAGCTTCACATGCTCTTTTGTGATCAGAGTGGCATTTGTAAATATTGAGACTAAAAGACCTTTTTCCTTGAGGTAAAGATAGATATCGAAAAAATCCTCCCTCAAGAGGGGTTCACCCCCAGTTACGAGGTTCCATAAGGCCCCCAGTGAGACGGCCTCGTCAACTATTTCCTTTATCTCTTTAAAAGAAAGTTCTTCGGCTTTTGCCATCTTGTCTTGGGCAGGAAGGTTGATATAACAATGCTTGCAGTTGTTATTGCAACGGCCGGTCAATTCAAGGTCAAACGAGATGAGCGCCCTTCTTCTTTTCATTTTCTCCCAAAGGTGAAATTCGGCCAGAGGAGTTGATGAAACAGTGGAAGAATTCATGTTGATAATCTCCTGAAGACGGGGCTTACAAGTCTCTTCAAAGGACGTATCAGGTGAAAGAAGGGTCTCCTCCCGTTGATGAAGGCTATTAATAATCTTTCCGGGCCAAGACCGACAAATGTCTTTTTCCCATTCCTTTCTATACATTTCACATACCCCAGAATATCCTCTTCCGGAATGAGTCCGTCAGCTTGAGATGAATTATCCCCTTTCATTAAATAGCAATCGCCTTTTTTTCCAACTGCCCTGTGGATTATGATATTTTCAGTCTCTTTATCAATAAAAGCTAACACATCACCAAGGCCTGGGGAAACGTTTGTCAATGGGAACACAAAAACCACATCGCCATCCTTTATAAAAGGGGACATGCTGAAACCATTGGCCTGGAACCGAAATGGCATTCCCCTTTGGAATACCGCACAGAGGAGTTCCGAAAGCAACGGCCCTGAAAGTAAAAGCTCACCACCATCTTTGACAAAGATGCTGTGTTCAGTTCTTTGAGACTTCAATGAGCATCCTCCTTTTGAGGAGTTCTTCTACAAGTCCGAGAACATCTCTTTCAATAACATCTTCAGTGGCATCATACTCTAATAACAGTTCCATAATGACATTTTTTAAACTTCTCTTCCCATCGAGCTTATCCCAGATTGCTCTTCCAGTCTCGTTTAGGGTAAAGAGTTCATCTTCCATATCACCAATGCCAGCTACAAGAGGTACAATAATGAGTTCTCCTTCGATATCTCTCGCTACGATGTCATCAGAAGGGACATAGGCAGCATTAATATTTACTCTTTCTTTCATAAATGTGTCTCTCTTCTATAGGTTTCCATGTGTCAAATTTTTCCAATTTTGCATTTCCCATGACATGCTGCCTTCTTTAACTAATCCGAGGTATCTTGCTTGAACATGTGCAATCTCACATAGATAAACTACACGGCTGTCCAATGTATCATGCTCCATCCATGATTTTGCCGGACACTGCAAACACAGGCTTTTCAGAAAGCAGATGGCACAGCGGTTCAAATATTCAGCGTTGGTGGCTTTTATCTTTCTTATCAAAGGGAAAAAGTCTGTGAGAGCTTCTTTTAAAGAACCTTTTTTCAGATCGTAAATGGTGTCTGGATGCCTGAGTAACATACAAAGCTGAAAATGACCATAGGCATCCACACAACCACCACCCATTCCCGCACCACATGAGAAGAGCGTATCTCCAGGAGGGGCCATAAATTTTGAGCAGAATTGTTCCATCTCCTTGAGGTATTGTTCTCGTCGCCTAGTAAGGACCTGTAATCCTTCTTCAGGGGATACTCTGAGTTTCTTGATGGAATGATTCTTCTTTTCTGAATCCCTATGGCAGCGAAGGTCAAAGAACATAGAGTAGGAGACTGGTATGTCCATCCAGGGAATGGCAGCAGCCCAAGTCTCAAAAACTTCCATCTCACCTCTATTAGATGGAAGAAGTGCACTCTTTACTAAAAAAGGGATATTTTTTTTCGTAAGCAAGTCTATGCCTCGAAAAGCTGCCTCGAAAGATCCAAGAACTCCTGTTGCAGCCTCATATGACTGCTTTTTTAATCCCAAAACCGTGACTTCTATCTTCTCCAAAGGCGGGATACGGGCAAATATTTCAGCCAGATGAGGGGTGATTAATGTAGCATTAGTAAAGAGGACGACCTTAAGGCCAAGCTTTCTGGCAAAGAGGTACAACTCCTCAAAATCTTCTCTTACAAGGGGTTCGCCGCCGGTAAACCTCACTGTAAGGCAGCCCAATGAAGTTGCCTCTCTCAGGATATCTTTTATTTCCTCAGTGGACAGTTCTCTTTTTTTCGCGATTGAATCATCAGCGGGCAGGTTGATATAACAGTGGATACAGTTGTTATTGCAGCGTTCTGTAAGCTCAAGATCAAGTCTATTCAGAAGGGGTCTTCTTCCCTTCCAGAGGGAGAGAATGTCTCTATTTACTTTTACGGAATAAAGATTGTCTTTCAATCTCTGTTTTCCATATCCTGGAAGCTATAAATTCAGGTGCTAAAGATCCTTGAATACATCTGTTACTTCTCCACTTTTATCAAAGCGCAAAGAGTAACAAGGAACTTCACGAATCATCTCTTCTACCAGTATCAGAATCTTATTCCACCAATCGGCGGTTGCGAGGGGCTTTATGAGACATGACAAAAGTTTTCTGGTTATTTCTTTTTGATCTTCAAGGAGTTTGAGACGATTTTCCGAGGCCTTTTCCAAAAAAAAGATAGCCTTCAAGGGAGCGGAACTCGATGATACGTCCGGTACATCTCCATGGCTCCAGGTGCCATAAATTCTGAATCCTTCCGGCCATTTTCGCACGATCACCCGGTCATCGCAAAGTACCTGAGTTTTATTCTTCAGCATCATCACCATGGTAGACTTGCCCGCATCCGAGTGGCCGACAAATAAAAGCCCCTTGTCATCGAAAGTCACACCGCTTGCATGGAGGTAGCACCCTTCCCTGTCAGCTACAACTCTGGCCAAGATGATCTGGTCCGTCGGAAAGAGCGTGAGAGAGTGGAGATTCCCTTTTCTGAAGAGTTTCTCCTTTTTGCTAAATATTCTTATTTTTGTATGATCACAGTTAGAAATCGCCAGTAAATCGGAACATTTGTATCGAGCGATATGGGAATAGGTGTTTGATGTCTGTTCTGATTTGAAATAAGGCTTACATCGACGCGAACGCAAATGGGTCCATGCCTCAGACCAGGATTGCAACATTGGTAAAAATATCTTATTCCCAGATGTATTCATGTAGGTCCATGAGGTTTCATTTTTATAAATAGTCCAGGGAGGTTTCTTGTATATTTCTTCACCGATATCCCAGCCACTCAGGTCAGGAAGGAAAAAGGAATGCTTTATCACGATGGGGTCCTCTCCCGGCTGATCCATCTCAAAGTATCTGAACTTTGGATGAAAAGTAGTCTCATCCATTGGTATGTCTGAGTCCAGCTGAATATTCATGTCCCCAATCTGGTAATATCTTTGGTGGTTCATTTCCAACTATCCTTTTACATCTTGTTCTCTTTTAATACGCATCCTTTCCCTGGCTCTGTGAAATTTAATATCTGAATATTTAATTGGAGTACATTGCAATTTACAACTCCATCTGCATCTGCATTTGACGCAGCGATTGTGGAAAATAGACGTTTCCGGAGGGGGACTCATGAAGAGGTAGAGAATTCACTGCGGAAGATCGTTCTCAAACAGAGTATCTTTTATGTACAAGAGAGGGGAATCTTGCAATTTTATTATCTTCTTATTCTGAACTTTCCTTCCCTGGAAATCATAAAGGAGTTGAATTGTTGGACGAAGCGGATGATCTTTTGTTGTCTCCACAACCTTTCCAATAACATTTGAGTTCAATCTGACACAACTGTTTACAGGAAAGACAGAGAGTTGAGTGAGCATGGCCCTGACGATGTGTGACGCAAAAAACCCTCTTTGCTCCTCTATTATCTTTTTGATAGCATCGTATGGGAGAAACCGATTTCTATAAGGTCTTTGGTGGGTGAGGGCCTCATAGGTACTGACTAAACCTATGATCTTTGCATGATCGATAATATCATCTCCAGACAATCCCCGGGGATATCCTTGCCCCCCTTCTCTTTCATGCTCCTGAAGAGCAATCTCGGCGAGCCACTCATACTCTTTTCCAAGGGACAGCAGGAGTTTATACCCATATTGAGGATGTTTCTTTACATGCACAAACTCCTTTTCCGTTAATTTTCCATTCTTGTTAACAATTTCTTCTGATACTTTCGCCATCCCTATATCATGCAATAATGCCCCAATTCCCAATTGTATGAGTTGCTCCCTTTCATATTTCATACCAATACCAATTTTTATCGCATAAATAGCGACATTTACTGAATGAGAAACAAGGGGCTTTTGTTTTTCACTTGTATCCATAGTTCTGTAATAAAGGGTATCAACGGAATTCATATGATTTATCATTTGATTGAC
>JAXHSZ010000252.1:0-9969 GCA_034190725.1 Thermodesulfobacteriota bacterium | reverse complement strand
CTGGAATGGAATTGATCAGGGCAAAGACTTCTACGGTCCTCTCCTACGTCTTTCAGGTGACTTCCACAATCAAGTCACTTCCGTCAGGGTATAACCGTGACTTTCAAGAGACCAAAGCTCCCCTTCTCAAGGGCATGGATCTGGTGGATTCCTCTATTAAGGTCTGCGATCTGGTCATCTCCCGTCTTGAAGTCAATGAAGATGTTTTAGATAAATCATGCATACCTGAGATATTCGCTACCGACAGAGCATTAGAACTTGTTTTAAAAGGAGTCCCCTTCCGGGATGCCTACAGAGAGATTGCTGACAACTTAAATACCCTTGAGGTAACAGAATCCCGCAAGGATATCCTCTCCAGAAAACATATGGGAGCTACAGGGAATCTAGGATTGGAAGGGCTGAGGGACCAAATCAATACTGAGAGGGAATGGGTCAAAAAGGAAAAAGAGTCGTTTCAATCTAAATGTGCAGAGTTACAGATAGAGTAATTTATCTGCGCATTTCCATAAACTCTATCTATCTGAGTGAGTGTCCATCCAGAAATGAGATATTTTCTGCAAAATCAGGAAAGATGACGATTTTAACTGGAGGAATAAGATGAGATATAGGAACACATTGAAATGTACCACTATGGCTGAGTTTGAAAAGAGAATGTAGAAATATCCATTTTAAAGATGGATACTCGTTAATGATGGCAAAACCATATTGCAGGGAAACTTCATGGGCAAAACAGACATAAACTGGAATAGCGTAGGAGATGAAGCAGCAGATATTTTGAGTCAATATATCCAAATCAACACGACTAATCCGCCTGGAAACGAAATGGAAGGTGCTCTATTTTTAAAAGACATATTGGAGAAAGAGGGCTTTGAGTGCATCATCAAGGAATCTGAAAAGGGGCGAGGAAACCTCGTTACCAAATATAAAGGCGACGGGACCAAGTCACCCCTTCTCTTATTACACCACATAGATGTTGTACCGGCAGAGGCGGATAAATGGCTCCATCCTCCTTTTTCCGGCAGGATAAAGGATGGTGAGATATGGGGCAGAGGTGCATATGATTGCAAATCCCTTGGAGTAATGGAGCTTCTGGTGCTTCTTCTATTGAAAAGAAATGGCTTTGGATCAAAAAGAGACATCATACTTGCGGCTACGAGTGATGAAGAGGCAGGAGGGAAGTATGGTGCCGAATGGATGCTGAAGAATCACTTCGATCTGATGAATGCCGATTTCGTTATCAATGAGGGTGGGATTGCCGGATATACTGTCAACAAGAGCAGCATGTACCTCTGCCAGACAGCGGAAAAAGGTGTCTGTTGGATACGACTTAAATTCACGGGGACACCGGGCCACGCATCCATGCCCCAAGGAAGAAACTGTATATCAGAAATGGCTTCCGTCATTGAACGGATCAGCAGACACCAATCCAGACTTCAGAAGTCCTCCATTGCTGTCACATTTATTGAAGGCCTCGCAAAAGAGCAAAACTTCATGGAAGAAGAGATTTTTCTTGGGATACTGGACGAAACATTATCTTCTGATGTCCTTGCAAAGATCCCTGATGCAGGACTCATGAATATTCTCAACACAATGCTTCGCAATACGTTTGTTCCCACAGTCACACATGGTGGAAGCAAAACAAATGTCATCCCCAGCGAGTGTTACTGTGAGATCGATTGTAGAATGTTGCCGGGTGAAAATCCTGAAAGCATCATGAAAGAACTGAGAGAGGTTTCAGAAGGTGCAGCTGAATTTGAAATAGAGGTCCTCGGTTCGTCCACTCCCACTGAATCGAGTATTTCCACCGAACTCTACTCGACAATAAACAGGTGTGTAAAACGACACGACCCTTATGCAAAGACAATTCCATTCATATCGGCTGGAGCAAGCGATTCCAGGTTCTTTCGAGAAAAAGGGATTGTTGCTTATGGGTTTGCTCCATTAAAGATAGGAGAGCCCCTGTCTTCTCATCTTCAAAGGATGCACGGCCATAATGAAAAAATATATAGAGAAAGTCTTTCTTACGCAATTAAGGTATTGTACGACGTGGTATTCGAATTTTGCAGTTAATTTCTTAGGAAATAGCAGTTCTCAGAGGCCAGGGATCAGATATCAGAAAGGCTTTTTTTAATGCTTAAATGATCATTACCAGCGGAGCAAAGCAATCTCGTTATTGGGGAAAGATTGCACATTGCTTTGCTCCTTGCAATAACAGGACGTGCAGGGTTCCCTGATACCTGACACTTGAACTCCATGAACATTCACATTTGGAGAAAACACGAAAAAATTCATACTCCTTAACTCTTCACTCTTCACTCTTCACTGTACTTCAGGGGATGTAGCTCAGAGGGAGAGCACTGCCTTCGCAAGGCAGGGGTCGGGGGTTCGAATCCCCCCATCTCCACTGCGTTTACGGACGATTTACAAGGAGTGTGCCCAAAACGGAATAAAGAAAAATTTAGAATCACTCCCCTAACTATTCATTAAGTGGTCTGATGCTTTTTAATTCTGCGTTATTGAAAGCGAATACACTGTACATCATCCGTCTCAAAACAACTGAGTAAGTTTCATGTTATCACATCTCCGTCTTTTTGTTTCAACTCCACATCCTCGTATGGATCATCTCATCCTCTGAACATAAAAAATCTTTACAAACCATATAGATACTGATAGGCTATACTAATAATAGTTTCAATTGAAATACTTCCATTTCCCTCCTGGTCTCTTTTTAAAGGGATTGAAGGATGTACGGTCAATTCAAGTAATCCAATCAAACAAAATGAAAATCATCAAGATATTTGCATGGGGTATCCTCATATTCTTCATAGTCTCTCTTTCCGTTGGATTCTTTTACTACCGATCGGCATGGATTCCCGCTTTGGAAATGACAAAAAGAGAGAATATCGAAAAGATAATCTCTGCGGAAAGCCCTGTTTACTATGAAAACGAAAAAGACATTATAGGTGTTTTCTTCCAGGAAGAACATAGGAGATATCTCAAGTTTCAAGAAATCCCTGAAGATTTCATCAAAGCCATTATCGCAGCAGAGGATCACAGTTTTTTCAAGCATCACGGATTCGATCTCAAAGCTATTTTGAGAGCCCTCTTTGTAAATATCAAATCATGGAGGATCGTTCAGGGGGGAAGCACCATCACTCAGCAAACTGCAAAAAATATCTTTAAAAGGCAGAAGAGATCCTTTGGAAGTAAAATAAAGGAGTTGATTCATGCACTTCTGTTGGAGTCATATTATACGAAAGAGGAGATCCTTGAATTTTATTCCAATCAGTTCTTTGTCAATGGAAATGGGAGAGGTATAGGCGTTGCCTCTGAATATTTCTTTGATAAGCCTGTGAATCAATTGAATTTGGTAGAGTGTGCATTTATAGCGGGGGCTGTTAAAGGACCGAATCGATATAATGTGTTCACTAAAAGGACCCCTGAAACCAAAGAAAGGACTCTCCAATCTGCGAAACAACGCATAGACTATGTCTTAAAAAATATGTATGGACTCGGAATGATTTCCACTGATGAATACGAGGTTGCAAAGAACCAACCCATACCTTTCAAAGAAGGTCGAATCGGTTATCAACTCAATGTTATTTTGGACTATGTTCGAGACCAACTTCAAGGAGGGTCATTCCAAAAGACCTTGCTTGAACAGGGGATCGACAATATTGCAACATCAGGCATAAAGATCTATACAACCATCGATAAGGAGATTCAGGAATCTGCCTATTTTACACTGAAAAAGCATCTTTCTTATCTGGAAACTAAACTCAATGGATATGTCAGAAAATTGGTTCAAGAACGATACGCGAACCTTATAAAAGAAAGTCTTGAGAGTTCCGAAATTCATCAGACTCATTTCGCATTTGGGAAGGTTCAAAAAGTCGTTAGGAAAGGAGGTTCCTCTTTCATAGATGTGGATTTACAGGGTGTCACAGGGAGAATTGGTTATTCAGGGATGCTGAGGTTGGGAAACGCATGGAAGAAATCAAGGGTCGGCGAGTGGGGTAAGTTTGACAAGAGGGATGTGAATAAATTTTTAAGAGAGTTCCGCCCAGGAGATATGATTTATGTCAGCACAAAGGATTCCAATCCAGATTCAGAGAAAGTAGCACTTGAACTGGAACAGAGACCGGAAATTGAAGGGGGTATCATCGCATTGCGAAAAGGAGAGATCAAAGCAATGGTGGGCGGATTTAAAAACGAGTTCTTCAACAGGGCTGTTGATGCCAAGAGACAGCTTGGTTCAATCTTTAAGCCTATTGTTTACACTGCCGCTCTACAATTAGGATGGAATAACCTGGACACTTTAGACAACAGTCAGAGTACATTCCAATTCCAGGACACGGTCTATTCTCCGAGACCTGATCATGAAAGTCCCTTTTCGCAGGTATCCATGGCCTGGGCAGGCATAAAGTCAGAAAATCTTGCCACAATATGGCTTCTCTACCATCTCTGTGACAGATTGGACATGAGTCAATTCAGGCAGATTGCTGAGAAAGTGGGATTGACACAGAAAAAGGATGAAAACTACAATCAGTACAGAGTAAGGATTCGGGACAGAAATGGCATTGTAATAAACAAAGAAGCCCTCATGGAAGCGGTCTTTGATAAGGCAAAGACAGAAGTGATCACGGATCTTATCTTTGATGGAGAAGAAGAGGAAATAGAAGGACTGAAACACTCCACATTTGAGGAATTCTCCGATGGAAGCATTCATAGAAGACTCTCTCTGAATACAATTGAGAAACTTGCCACAAACATACGCAAGCATTACGAAGATATGAGTAGAATCAATCTATATGATTTCAGAATTCTTTTAAAAATAAGAGAGTTCAGAGTATTGGTTGGTCTGAAATATGTTGTGAAATTGGCCAAGAAGATGGGGATTTCCTCCCAATTGGACGATGTCCTCTCCTTCCCCCTGGGTTCAAACTCAATCAGCATTCTCGATGCATGCATGGCCTATCAAACCATTTTATCGGGAAAAGTCTTTACAAACAGCGGAAATGAGTACACGGATTTCATTCCTATTATCAAGAAAATAGTAGACCGCAATGGAGAAACAATATATGAATATGAGCCGAAAGTTGTCAATATTCTGGACAGCAGAGTATCAAATATGGTTATCCCCATCTTGAGAGGAGCAGTGAAACACGGAACCGGAAGAAGTGCTGAAGGAAGAATTGTTTTGCGAATTGAAGATTTCCAGAATCCTGATATACCCTATGGAGTTTCATTTAAGATACCTGCTTACGGTAAGACAGGGACATCAAATGACTTCACTAACTCGAGCTTTTGCGGATTCATCCCGGGACCTTTGGATGGTGAAATGGGTTTATCTATAAAGAACAGTTATGTGATTGCTACGTATGTCGGTTATGACAACAACAAACCATTAAAAAACAAACATATAAAAGTATATGGTTCATCAGGAGCGTTACCCATATGGATTGAAATATCCAATAAAATTATACAAACAGAGAATTATTCAGAACACATTGACCCGGTTGATCTGGTCTTTCAAGGCGTTGACGAGTTGTCGCTTGTAAAAGAACCGGATGTAATATCAGTAGCGATCGACTCTCTTACGAGTTTGCCTCTCAATACTGATTCTAAGGAAAGGTCTGCTGAGGAGATTATAGAAATTACAAGTTACGGAAAGATGAATCAGGGGAGTTTTCTGCCGGAGAGGTTCTTCTTGCCTTTTCCACAGAATTAAGGTATAAGATTTGCGTGTTAAGAGTTTAAATGCTCAGTCATAAAGAGATGAATTCAAAAAGAGACAGGAAATGAAATAATTAATTATACGTTAGTGAGATACAGTACGAGTATATCTGATACTACTGTCGTGACATGCGTAAAATATCGCTGAAGTCTGTCTTGTTATTTTGAAATGTAATCGTATTGAGGCTCAAAGTGACAGAGGCACAAAGGATTAAATAATCCAGCTCAGTCAGTTCTATATACCAAGGCATTGCTCATTATATTTTATACTTTGTGCCTTTGCCCCTCTGTGCCTTTGAACCTGAATCTGATAGATGTGACGCACAAAATATGACAAATCATTTTTGACACGATACTACCAAAGATTGGGCGTTACGATAAGGGAAGAATGTCAAAAAAAATAAATAGCATGAAAAACATATTTTTTCTCATTTTTGTGATGGGGGTACTCGCCTCCGGATGTGTAACGTTAAAGAAACCCCTCTCGACTGTGAAGGAACCGACAGAAAAGATCAGGGTACAACGTGTAATATCTGATGTCCTTCTGACAGAAAAGATAGGAAAACTGTCCAACCGGATTGATGAATATCAAAAACTGAAGAAAAAGCTGAAGAGGGAGGGAAGGGATAATTCAGAGGCATTGACATATTTGCAGCAGAGTCAAGACATTGCCGAAGAGCTTCATAAGACGTACAATGAAATCAAAAAACTTCAAGGAAAACTTTTGAAATACAAATCATACAACAAGGAGAGAGCACTCTATAGAACCATAATAGACGGACTCTTTCAGAGACTTGTTCAATTAGAAGATGGTTATTTCAAGGACAAATCCGGCATATCAGTTACACAGAAACAAGTTTTTGAGAAATATCATCACGATTTGAAAGAGATTGAAAGTTATTGTGAAAATGGAGATTCTTTGAAGCTTGTGGAATCCTATAAAAAGGCAGCTACAATCTATGGAGAAGATATTATTCCTGTAAATATCAAGTTATGTTATGCAGAGGCCCTCTCCAATACGAATCATGTGAGAAAAGCCATCGGAGTTGCAGAAGAGGTGATCGGCAAGGAATCTTCGGATTTGATCACTTTATACTCAAACTTGATCGATTGGTATCTTGAGACAAAATCAACGGAAAAAGCACTGAAGAACTTTCATGAACTCTCTAAAGAGCTGGATAGAAAGATGGAAGTTTTCCTCACAAGTAGAAAAAAGATCACTTCTCCTTCTCACGGTGAATCAGACAAGCTCACAAAAAAATTGCTTGGAAGTGACATTGTGGAAGAGGACATAAAACCAACCAAAGACAAAACAAAAGATTCCAATGCAGAAGAAAACGCTGGAGAAGGGAAGGAGGTAGATGAAAGCCAGAAGCTGTTCAAGAAAGCGGATGTTCACGGTCGCATCATGGAAACAAATGATTCAGTGAGTCAAAAGGTGTTTCAAGAGGCCCACGGAATCCCCATCAAGCTCAAAGAACACGAAGAAACTCAAAGTGGGATACATGAAACAGACAAGGCACAAGAAACCCATATGCCAAGCGAAGATGAAGTAAAAGAGCAGATGGAAGATGAAATGTTCATTATGGCGAAGAGGCTTATGGAGAGCGGAAAATACGAAGAGGCCGTCAGTGAACTCATGAAGTTAAAAGATGGGGAGAGATACGGCCAGGACAGTCAGGAATTGATACAAAGGTCAATAGATGAATATGCCAGTCAGAAGAGAGAGGCAGCAGCAAAGTTATTTCTCATGGCAAAGAGAACGACGGATGGAGAAGAAAAGAAGGGAATGCTTTTAAAATCTTTCGAATCATTAAAAGAAGTAATAAGCAAGTATCCCACATGCAGTTACTCGGAGAAAATAATCAAGAATATAGAAACAGTAAAAGAAGAGATTCTCAAGATAGATCCTCTCTTCTCCCAAAGGGAATCAAAACATGATGAAACTCTAGCAGATTAGAGTACTCAATTTCAATCCAAAAACCAACATTCGGTTTCTTCGTCATAATATATTTGGTAGAGGTTGTTATCATCGGCTCTTACTCTAAAATAAGCCTTTCGTCTCCTTTCCAACCCCTCTTGATACCAAGTCTTTTCAATCTTCAGAATTTCCAATGATCTGTCGCCAATTTGAAAAGACTGAGGTTTCTCCTCGGCCTTATAACCGGAATAGGATACTACCTTTACGGTATGAGGTCCTTTGCTCCATTCCATAAAGTATTACCGTGTCCTCACTGCCATATCATTTCATTAAAATACCTACAAATAATCAATGCCAGCCATACTCAATATGAACAGCAAGCATAAACTCCTCATTGACAATGTCATCACTTTTTGCTAGTTTCTCTTATAATAACGGATCATACTACTGAGTGTCCATCCAGAAATGTGATATTATTCTCCCTGTGCATTTGAGTTGGATTGCTTTAAGCAATGAATACATGTTAAGGAGTGTCAGGGTAATGTGAATTTCATGAGATTCCTCGTGATAATGAAAGGAGTGAAGCCATGAGTAATATTCTACCCGAAGGAGAAAACATAAGAAGGGCTGTGAAGTGGATCTCCGAACATCTGGAAGAAAATCCGGATGAGATAATCAACAAGCTCATCAATGAAGCAACGATACGTTTTGACCTCTCTCCGAAAGATGGAGAGTTTTTAATCAGATTTTATCGTAACAAGAACGGAAGTGAAAAATAACGATGCGTTTCCCATCGAACTCTCATCTCAGGGCAGACCAGCATACTCTTAAAGGACAATCCATAAAAGACAAAGAGCGCAACAAGATCACAATTAAAACGCTATTGCTCTTCTCCTTTAATCTCCATGAAACAATACCGGATATTGGTGAAGGTATATCTACAGAGATGCAATTCATCACAGACGAGTCTTTTTTTACTACAAAAAACTCCTTAAATAGAAACGCACTCAATACTGATATTTCGAAAAATCGTTTCAGGAAGGGAGATTTCTGTTGCGTTTCAATCTATAATAATGAGATTGTATCCTATTGTTGGATCGCCCTACAAAGAGCGTACATAGGAGAAATTGACAAAAACATACACATGAAGAGTAATGAGATGTATATGTATGATGCCTTTACAAAACCGGAATTCAGAGGCAACAATCTCTTTCCTAGTATACTCACAACCATACTTCATTTCGGGAGACAAAAGGGGTATCAAAAGGGACTTATTTTCACTCTCTCATCAAACAATTCTTCGATAACAGCGATAAAAAAAGCTGGATTCAATAGATTTCAGAGTGTATACTTTCTCGACGTCAATACAA
This sequence comes from Thermodesulfobacteriota bacterium, assembly GCA_034190725.1. Lineage (GTDB taxonomy): Bacteria > Desulfobacterota > UBA8473 > UBA8473 > UBA8473 > JAXHSZ01. The sequence continues at coordinate 942 of JAXHSZ010000252.1, read as the reverse complement.
AAACCCGCTGCAGGTATGGCAAAACAAGAGATGGAGAAACAAGTATCGAGGATCGACTTGCACAATGAGGATTGTGCAAGTAAGGTACGATCAAAAACTAGAACTACAATGAGAATATACTCACCTGTTTCGTGTGAATCCTTTCAAATCAGCTTACCAGTGTAAGAATGTCTGGCCCATCATCAGTGATGACAATGGTGTGTTCGAAATGAGCTGACAGGCTCCCATCCTGAGTTACTGCAGTCCAACCATCAGGTTCAACCCTCACCTTCCATGTTCCTGCATTGACCATCGGTTCCAATGCCATGACCATCCCCTTTTTTAATTGTACACCTCTATTGGGTTGCCCATAATTAGGCACCTGAGGTTCTTCATGAAGAGCTCTGCCTACTCCATGACCAACAAAGTCCCGCACCACGGAAAATCCCTGCTCTTCAACCCATGATTGAATGGCATGTGATATATCATAAAGTCTTCCCCCAATGCGAGCTCGTTCAATGCCTTTATAAAGAGCCTTTTCAGTAACATCCAGTAGCCTTGCAGCTTCTTCACTTATTTTCCCTACTGGCACAGTAATCGCTGCATCACCATAGAACCCATTGAGAATGATGCCAAGATCAAGGCTTACAATGTCTCCTTCTTTTATATTACGAGAACCTGGAATACCATGAACTATCTGCTCATTAATTGATACACAGAGATTGGCAGGAAAATTTCGATACCCTTTAAAAGCAGGAATACCACCCTTTTCTCTGATCTTTTTCTCTGCAAAGACATCCAAATCCAGGGTTGTGATTCCAGGCTCAACAACATCCTTCAATTCATTCAGTATGGCGGCAACGATTTGATTGCTCTCTCTTAGATATTCGATCTCCTCATTTGACTTTAGAATAATCATGTTCCAGTTATTTTGTCATTATCTCCTTTGTTGTCTTTTGTCTT
>JAXHSZ010000251.1:0-6976 GCA_034190725.1 Thermodesulfobacteriota bacterium | reverse complement strand
TCAGTATCAAAGAGAAAAGGTTCCTTCTTTTTCTGGGGGATATTCACAGGGATGATCTCATCCTTAAATCTTCCCTCTTCTGTTGCCTTCCAAGCCCTCATATGACTCAGTAAACCAAACTCATCCTGCTCCTCACGGCTTATGTTATACTTCTTCTGCAAGTTCTCTGCAGTGATCCCCATATTAATACCTTCGAAACGAGGAGGCGAGGTGATGGCAAAGGTAAATGCAGGGGGCGTCCTCGGATAGGCTTCTGTAGGTTTTGGCATAATGTATGGCCAACGTGTCATGTTCTCGGCACCACCCACGACAATCACATCTGCATTGCCAGTTTGTATAGTCAGAGCAGCCGAAGCAACAGCCTGAAGACCGGATGCACATGTTCTCTGAACGGTCATCGCCGCAATCGAGATGGGCAGCCCCGCTTCAAGGAGAGCATATCTGGCAATGTTGCTTATTGTCTCCTGACCTCTGCAACCCATATAGACTTCATCTATTATTTCCGGGGCGATTCCACTCTTTTCAACTATCTCTTTCAACACAAGAGCTGTCAGATTTTCCACAGGGATATCCTTTAAAGCACCACCAGCTCTTCCGACAGGAGTTCTGACACCTGTGGTGATCACAACTTTTTTCATTTCATCCTCCTTTTCTGTTTTTCTGTTATTGTGAAGATGGAGTATAGCTGAAAGCTCTTCCTCTGTCAAACCTGTATCAACAACCAGATGATGGATTTCCTGGGGATGCTTGAGGTTCTATGTCCATGGCAAATAACTTCTCAATAACTGTGGATGACTGACTTTTACCGTAACTTACAAGAGTGTTTTTACAAATGACATTATGAATTTTCACAAATCACTTCAGAATCATGAAAAAAAAGGCCCGAGTCAAATGATCGGGCCTTTTGGATTGATTCACTCTACAAGTTATGGCTAGAAGAGTCCCATCACTTTTCCTGTATTCACGTCCACATCTATTCTTCTGAAGGCGGGGTTTGAGCTGGTCCCCGGCATCAGGCTTATTGTACCTGCGCAGGGGCAGAGGAACTTGGCACCGGAGTAGATCAAGACGTCTCGTATGGGAAGTGTCCAGCCCTTTGGAACACCTTTGAGCGTCGGGTCGTGTGACAGACTCAAGTGGGTTTTCACCATCATGGTTGCAAAGTCATCATATTTAGGATCATTTTCCAACATCTTGGCTTTTGATTCGGCTTCAGGGTTCCATGATACGCCATCCGCACCGTATACCTCTTTCGCTATCATTTCAACTCGATCGCGTAATTTCGTCTCCAAAGGATACAAGAATTTGAATTCGTTCTCTTCTTTGCATGCATCTATGACTGCATCGGCAAATTCAAGGGCGCCTTCACCACCCAACTCCCAATGTTTGGACTCAGCGCAACGTGCGCCGGCAGCCTCAGCCGCTTTTCTGACGACCGCTGCTTCCGCATCCGTGTCAGTGTAGAAACGATTGATACACACAACAGGATTGATCCCGGCCTTACGGATGGTTTTGATATGATGGACCATGTTCTCACATCCCTTTTCCACCAGTTCCAGGTTCTCTTTGGTGTATTCGTCGGGAAGGGGCTTACCGGCAACGACTTTCGGGCCTCCTCCGTGCATTTTCAAGGCTCGAATGGTGCTTGTGAGAACCGAGACATGGGGCTTTAAACCGCTGAATCTGCATTTTACATTCCAAAACTTCTCAAATCCGATATCTGCTGCAAAACCACTCTCCGTTACATGGTAGTCAAAGAGTTTCAGGCCGACTCGATCAGCGATGATGGAAGACTGACCTACGGCGATGTTGGCGAACGGTCCTGCGTGAACCATACAAGGCTGATATTCAGCCGTACACATAAGAGTTGGGTTGATTGTATTACGCATGAAAGCAGTCATGGCACCGCCAACTTCCAGATCTCCGGTTGTAACAGGTTTGCCGCTCTTATCGAAAGCCACTGTGATCTCATCAAGACGTTTTCTTAAATCCGCCAGATCCCTGATTACGGAAAGAATAGCCATGCACTCAGAACCGACTGCAATACCGAACTTGGACTGCATGGTAAAACCATCCATCCTGCCACCTATCCCTATGATGATGTTTCTTAAGGATTGAGCACATAAATCCATTATCCAACCTAACTCAACACGAGTAGGGTCAATATCAAGACGGCGCATCCCTGTAAGTCTTTGCAGTTGTTCGTCATTATAATTACGCTCATGTTGCATACGAGCGGTCATTGCTACCATTGCAAGGTTATGGGCATTCATGATGTCATTGATATCACCGGTCAGACCCAAGGAGAACTCGGTCATCGGAATGAGGAGAGAGTTGCCGCCCCCTGCTGCAGTTCCTTTGACATTCATGGTGGGACCGCCTGAAGGTTGTCTGAGGGCTCCGCCAACATTGACTCCTCGCATGCCAAGACCTTCCATGAGTCCGCAAGACGTGGTGCTCTTGCCTTCACCCAAGGGAGTTGGCGTGATTGCAGTTACTTCAATGTATTTCCCATCAGGTTTGTCTTTAAAACGGTTAATAATCTTTAGAAAATCAAGTTTGGCCAGTCTGCCCATTGGGAGCATCTCATCTTTTTCCAAACCAAGCTTCTCTCTCCACTCATCGGGCATGGGCATGTTTTTTTCCGCTGCTTCCGAAATCTGCCAATCTGCCATCTCTACTGCATTGTACGCCATATATCAGACCTCCTTTACACTAAGGGTTTATTTAATACAATCTATTACTGCAATATATCAATTTCATTACCCACAAAAAGAGTGGCTTGTTTCATTCACAATGAAATAAATTTAACTTCATTGAGAAATGATTTATTCACCAAGGAATGGCGGATTCAAAGGACCTAGGCAATCCCTGCGGCCTCGAGGATATCCGGTACTTTATCCTCTTTTCCTATGGCCATTATATGTACGCCATCACATATATTTTCGTCCTTGAGAGTTTTGATCATCCTGCCCGCTATTTCAACACCCTTTGCCAATGCTTTTCCCTTTTCAGCACTTGCCATCTCGTCTATCAGATCTTTTGGAACGAATATTCCGGGCACATTGGCATTCATGTATCTCGCCATACCTGCTGAGACAAGAAGGACTATACCGGCCATTATCTTCACATTGAATTTTCGTGCATACTTCATGAACTTCTTGAAATTATCAAGATCATAAATGGCCTGTGTCTGTATAAATTCCGCTCCTGCTTTGATCTTTTTTTCAAATTTCATAAGCTGAGGCTCAATGGGGTTTGCTTCCGGGGTCACAATGGCCCCTTTACAAAAAGTAGGATTGCCCTTGAGTTCATTGCCAGCAATATCTTTTCCTTCCTCCAATCCTTTGATAACCTGGAGTAAAAGGGCAGAATCAAGATCAAATACAGGCTTGGCATCCACATGATCCCCTACAGTTATGTAATCGCCTGTCAGACAAAGGACGTTTGTTATTCCAAGTATATAAGCACCAAGAAGTTCAGACTGAAGTGCAAGACGATTTCTGTCTCTGCAGGTCATTTGCAGAATGGGTTCTCCACCTATTTCCTTGATCAGTTTGCACACAGGAAGGGAACCGATTCGCATAACAGAGCTTTGGTTGTCAGTCACATTAAGCCCATCCACCTTGTCCTTGAGTAGGTTTATATGGTGTTTCATCTCTTCGATTTCTACCCCTTTCGGGGGTCCTACCTCAGCAGTAACGACAAATTTTCCGGATTCAAGAGCCTCTTTAAATGATTTTGCCATATATTACTCCTTTTCTTTGAAAGCTTCATGAATTCTACGTCCAGGGGTAGTCTGAGCGCTGTATTTCTTAGGAGGAAAGATCTCCCGGATATTGTCGAGTTTATCAAGATCTTTCAGTCTATTATAGATAAGGGTCCATGCGCAGTCCTTCTCCTTGCTTAACTCACATTTTCCATCGTTCGTACCTCCGCATGGGCCATTGAGAAGACCTTTGGCACAAATGGCCACAGGACAAATCCCCCCTGTCTCAGCCAACACACAATCACCGCATGCCCTGCATCTTTCACTCCATTCACCTTCTCTTTCCGCAACTCCAATGAAACACGTATTGAGCGCCGGATAAACGGATTTGTTGTTGTACATCTCTGCTAGAAACTGAACGCCTGCTCCGCATGCCATGGATATAATCGCGTCGTAATCGTCGATCTTGTCCTTTATTTCCTCCAGGTATTCCTTATCACATTGCCTTTCCAGAGTGGTTTCGTCTACTTCGATCTCCTTCCCTTGTTCTTCAAAAGCAAGTCTGAGCTGAGAAGCAAGTATCTGCACTTCTTTCTCACCCCCGGCCATGCATACTGAAACGCACTCTCCACAACCGACCACTAAAATCTTGTTATAATCTTCAATCATCGCCTTGATATCTTCAAAAGGCTTTCTCTCTGCAACAATCATAAGAACTCCTCACTAAAATTAGATTTTTGGAATGTTATGCCGCTTTATTTTGAATCTTGGTAGGCCCAAGTTTTTTCGCCACCTCGATCATCTCCTCAACGGCCTCTTTAAACTGAGGGGCCATAGAAGAGCTTAGGTTGAACATCTTCAACCTCTCTGGCTCGATACCTATTTCATCAAGAAGTCCTTTGGTATAAGTGACCCACATCTTCGCTCGTAGATTTCCTTCCAGGAAATGGCATTCTCCCTCCATTCACCCGACCACCATCACTGCATCCGCACCGGCTTCAAAAGCTTTGAGCAGGTAGAGAGGTTCAACCTTCCCTGTGCACAGCAATTTAATAATCCTGACATTCGGCGAGTATTGCAGCCTCATCGACCCGGCCAGATCCGCAGCAGCATAAGCACAATATGTACAACAGAACGCAGCTACCTTTGGTTCAGTATCTCCCATAAGAATCTCCTCTCTTAACAATACTTGTGACACGTCGCAAGTAATATTTATGACTCATATCTCAATGCCCGTCCCATGCATGATTGCATATCCACCACAGAACGGGCATAGTGATACATTCTCATATTAAATGGCGGCAATATTCGCCAATATCTCTTCGTCTGAGTAGTTGTTCAACTGGATTGCCTTGCGGGGGCACATGCTGACGCATATTCCACACCCCTGACATTCGGCAGGTTCTATTTCAGCCACACCCTCTGAGTTGATACGAGGCACATCATATGGGCAGGCGCGAACGCAGGTGAGACATGCAGCACAAATGGTTCCATCTACTGTAGATTTTTCAGAGGATAGAGTGAGCTTGTCCTTTGTGAGCACGGTCAACGCCCTGGCGGCAGCGGCGCCGGACTGGGCAAGGGTATCCCGTATCAATTTGGGCCCATGAGCCAACCCTGCCAGAAACATTCCTTCTGAATGGAAATCCACAGGCCTCAGTTTTACGTGGGCCTCCTGAAAGAATCCCTCCTGATTGACAGGGAGCTTGAAGTGGCGAGACACAGGATTCTCCTTGTCTCCCCTTACTCCTACCGCCAAAGAAACCAGATCAGCTTCAATCTCCAGCTCCGCATTGAGTACGTGATCTTTTACACTGATCAAAAGGCCTTCTTCGATGGATTCTACTTTGGGCGGTTGATCTTTATGGAAGCGTATGAACATGACTCCTTTCTCTCTTGCCTCTTTGTAAAAGTCTTCCATGAGTCCGTATGTTCTCATGTCTCTATAAAGGACATAGATATTGATGTCAGGGTTGATTTCTTTGAGCTGTAACGCGTTCTTTATGGAACCCTGGCAGCAGACTCGGCTGCAGTTGGGATTGTCGTCGTTTCGAGAGCCGACACACTGAATCATGACCACGCTTTTGAGATTCTCCAGTTCCTTGTCCTTATTGGTAATACGTTCTTCCAGTTCCAGGCTGGTCAGGACATCGTTTTCTTCGCCGTAAAGGTATTCTTGCGGTTCATATGGCGTAGCGCCTGTGGCAACGACCACAACCCCGTGGGAGATTTCTTCTTCGCCTGAGTCTGTTTTAACAACGGTCTTGAAATTCCCCACAAAACCTGAGTGTTCCTTCACTTCGGCATTGAAGTGCACCGTTATATTTGAATGTTCTTCAACCTTTTTGGTCAGACTGTTTGCAAATGTCACTACATCGTCGCCTTCAATTGTGTAATGGACTCTTTTTGCCAATCCTCCCAATTGGTCAGTCTTTTCCACCAGATGAACCTGAAAACCCTGTTCAGCAATGCTGAGGGCGCTGTTCATTCCTGCCAAACCTCCTCCCACTACCAAAACAGTGTGGTTCACCGGGACGGTTTCCTGTTTCAGGGGCTTTGACCTGCGAACCTTTTCCACCGCCATCCTAATGAGGTCTTTGGCTTTGCCGGTTGCTTCAGCAGGAAAATCCTGATGGACCCAGGTGCATTGATTCCGTATATTGGCCATGGTAAAAAGATATTTATTGAGCCCTGCATTGAGCAATGTCTCTTGAAACAGCGGCTCATGAGTACGAGGTGAACAGGCTGCAACGACGATTCGATTCAAACCGTGTTCCTCTATTACTTCCGTCATCTTATCTTGGGTATCCTGACTGCAGGTAAAGAGGTTCTGTTCAACATGAGCTACTCCCGGTAAACCCTTTGCATATTCAACCAACTCAGGGACATCGGCAGTTCCTCCGATATTGATACCGCAATTGCACACAAAGATGCCAATTCGGGGCAGTTGATCCGATACATCGATCTCCTCGGGAAATACCAGTTCCTTCACGAGGGTTCCCCTTGCAGATGCCAAACTCATTGCGGCTCCACACGCTGCTGAGCTTGCTTCCATAACGGATTCAGGGATATCCTTCGGCCCCTGAAAAGCTCCGCAGACCTGAATTCCGTCCCTTGATGTGGCAACCGGCTGAAAGGACCCTGTTTCGCAAAAATTCCCTTTGGTAAGCTCAACACCGAGTATCTCGGCAAGCTCTACGGTCTCAGGTGTGATCTCCATTCCGACGGAGAGAACAACCATGTCAAATATTTCATTCATTACCTCGC
>JAXHSZ010000250.1:0-3232 GCA_034190725.1 Thermodesulfobacteriota bacterium | reverse complement strand
GTTCAAACTCTGGGAGCAGTTGGAATACAGTCACAACCATCGACTGTATGTTCGAGGAGTGGGGGCCAGTGGTTCAGACCGCCACTGCCACAAAATCCTCGGATTCAGCGCCTTGCTGATACCCAAGGCCCCTTGTATAATGATAGTCTTGTTCACCTGTTCCTCTTCACTCCTCAGTGCGAGTTTGTCTGCCAAAGGCAGACAGATCAAGTTCGCAATCAGAGCTCCATAGAGAGTCGTGAGCAGGGCAACAGCCATGGCCGGGCCAATGCTTTTTGGATCAGACATATTCGAGAGCATCTGGACAAGGCCAATCAGTGTTCCTATCATACCGAATGCAGGGGCTGATGCTCCCATGCCCTTGAAAACATTTTGACCGAGTGTATGTCGCTGTACAGTCACCTTCACATCCTTGCTGAGAATCTCTTCTATGAGTCCTTCATCATAACCGTCAGCCAGGTAGCGAAGCGCCTTGGCAGTAAATCCGTCGTCTGATTTTTCCTTGTCCAAAGCGATCAATCCCTCTTTTCTGGCAATCGACGAAAAATGAACCATTTTCTTGATGATTTCATCCGGAGCATCGATCTTGATAAAGAATGCCTTCATGACCACAGCGATGGAGTTGATCACGTCCTTCATGGAAAATTTGATAAAAGAAGTGGCGATAGTACCCCCAGCGACAATCAATAGTCCGGAAATATTGATAAAGACCAGAGCGCTGCCCCCTAGAAGAACAGCAGACAAGATCAGTGCACCACCACCGAGAAGCCCAATAACGGTTGCGATATCCATCTTCCTCTCCCATAAGAACTATTTGTAAATATATACTTTATTTGAGATACAACCAAGGTTATGAAAGTTTTTTAATTTTTCAATTCCTGAACCAGTGAGTTTCATATCGCCAGGCATTACGAGAGCTCCGTTTGATCTGAGGACATTTTCCGCCAGCATCATCCCTTCCTCAAGATTATTCAGAGTGATTTCAATAAAATTCTTTCCTTTTCTGTCTTGAATACTTTCAAAGTTGATATCCAGAAGTTGGTCAACAATCAGAGGATCCAGTTGATATCCTTTGAGCCTTTGCAAATGTTCAGGGATTTCTTCCAAAGGCACCTTCCCCCGATAAATAAGGTTGTCATAGATTGATGAAGATGAAATAATTTTTGACAATAAAGGAATTTCTTTGTTCTTGAGACCGTCGGGAAAACCTCGGCCGTTGAATTGTTCATGATGGGCCTTGACCAATGCAGCAACAGGCTGAAGGAATTCTATTTCGTTAAGAATAAGTTCTCCCTGAACAGGATGAGACAGGTAGAGTTTTCTCTCATCAGCATTCATTTCTGTTCTCTTTTTTGACATGACACTCACTGGCAGACCCACCATGCCTATGTCATGAAGTAATCCTGCAGTCTCAAGAATTGGGAGATCCTCTTCGGACACATCGGGGAGTCGTTCGGCCAACTTCAAAGACAATTTTGCAACTCTCCTGCAGTGTCCACCTAGATCAGCATTAAATAATTCAATCAGATTGCTGAACATTTGTATTGTCTGAAAAAAGTTGTTCTGTATGGTGTTATATCTCTCACTGAGTTGCCTTTCCAGTTCAACAATTCTGGCACCTATCTTTATACGGGCTTGCAACTCATGAGGATCAACAGGTTTTATGAGATAGTCATCAGCTCCGGCTTCAAGACCATGGATAATCTCTTTCTTCCCATCTTGAGCTGTGACAATGATAATATAAATATATCGTTTAAAATCAGTATTTCTAATCTTTCGGCAAAGCTCAAGACCGTTCATCTCAGGCATTATCCAGTCAGTGACTACCATGTCAATATGAACGGCTTTGAGTATCTTCCAGGCTTCTATTCCACTCCGTGCCAACGAAACTGTGTACCCGCACTCCTTGATGTTCCTCTCCAACACACGGAGTGGTATTTTTGCATCTTCAACAGCCAGTACATGCATGTTTAATCACCAACTGAATATTTATAAGTGTCGATTCAAATCCATGAACCATAAGTACAACGAAAAACAATAATTAATACCTGATTTTAAACTTTCAAAGCCTAACATTGGTTGTACTGACAGCATAATCTGTGCCAAGGTGTTTTCCGTGAGGTATTTCACAGTAAACAATAATCGAAAAAGAATTTCCTTCAAGTCACTCAGTATGTATCCATCATACTAAGACAATGAATCCATTTCTTTTAAAATCTTATTATTAATTGTGAGTTCTGTGTTTCTTAGATCTCCAATGGGTCTAAAATCTTAAACCAATAATAATAATGGGCTGAAACAATCGAGTCAGAGGGTTGACAGATTGTCAAAAAAATGACATCACTATGATTAATTATGCTGAATGTCATTCCGACAAGACAAACCAATGCATCGTCTCAGGAATTATATGTCTTGATGCAAGAACCATCCATGACAGTAACTTAGGTAGTGTCCATCCAGAAATGAGATATTTTCTGCAAGGTCAAGGAAGATGAAGATTTTAACCACAGGAATACATTGGGTATTTTGAGGATTAAAATCTGAGTCTGACGTAGAGATTGCTGAAAAAAGCCATTTCTGGATGGGCACTAGGTAAAATCTAAAATATTCGTCTGTTAGATTGTGCTTTCCATAGGGAATATTTGTTAATGCATCTCATTAAATAGAAGACAAACATCTGAATTTGTACCGTTTAAACCATTGAAATTATAAAAAGAGAAGTTTTCCAACAATCTTTCCTTGACAATAGTTAGTCGTCTTCAGTAAAATGGCGCTCATCATACCTATTGGATGAGAGCTCAATGCCCATCGCCAGGGGCGGTGGTTTTATCTTATGTAAGTGCTTAAGGATACTCTATTCTCTGTGAATCCGTTTCTATCCATAAATAACAAATTTTTGTAAGATCAAAGGATGACGAAGATTTTAACCGAAGCAATACCTTGGGCATGTAGGGGCACATTGCAATGTACCCTTACATCTGAGGCTGACACAGAGATTCCGAAAAATAACAATCTCTGGATAGACATGGGTAGGAATGTTTGAAGTTTAATTGTCTCAAGCTACAATACCTCTTGGGGGAGCTTGTAATGCAGAGGTAAACTGAACCCTTCATTTTCAAACTGTAGCCGCCATTATTGAGAACAATAGACACGCTGTTGAACGTATTTCCCTTTCAGTATTGTTAAGGGTAAATTTATATCAAAATTTCAATGTATTGCTATATTAAGTGAG
>JAXHSZ010000025.1:0-3087 GCA_034190725.1 Thermodesulfobacteriota bacterium | reverse complement strand
AGAGGGTGAGCCCGTGTCGCAGAGTATACTTTTCCAATGCACGATTGATGATTATGAGCATTTTTTCAGGACTGAGAGGTTTCACAAGGTAGTCATAGGCGCCATATTTCATGGCCTGGACAGATGAAGAGACCTCATCGACTGCAGTTACTACGATACATTCAATGGCAGGGAATTCCTTCTTGAGCTGTTGAAGAACTTCCATACCGTTCATGTGAGGCATTATGAGATCAAGCAAAACCAGGTGAAATGTATGAGTTCTGACTAGTCTCATAACATGCCTGCTGTCGGAAATCAGAGCTGGTTCGGGCATGCCTGAACCAACTATGGTTGCTTTTATACTCGAGAGAAGACCGATATCGTCATCAACAACTAAGATAGGAGTGCCGTTATCGGGTACGGATTCCATCAGTATTAACCCACAGATCTTTGTAATTTATAAATATCCCTTTTCTTTTAAAATCCTGTCAGTCACCTGAAACAATTCTGCTATATCAAATGGCTTGAAGTGTATATTTGTGAAACCAAGTTCCATTACTTCTTTTACTCTTTGGTCATCTGGAAAACCGGTTGTAATGAGAACTCCAATGTCAGACAACTCAGGCTGTTCCTTTAAGATACGGCAGATCTCAAGGCCATCCATCTTCGGCATGACGATATCGATGATCAAGATATCAGGGTGGTACGTTCCAAGTTTGATACAGGCTTCAAGGCCGTTAGTTGCCTCTTCTACCGTATATGATCCATAATTTGTGAAAGCTTCAATTAAAAGGTCTCGAATCATTTCATCATCATCCACAACAAGGATTTTTGCCTGTTTCTCTGCTAATAGCGTTGGAAAGAATACTTTAAAAGTGGTTCCTTTTCCCTTTGTGCTTTCAAATGTGATTTCACCATCATGAGCCTTCATCAGGGTATAGGTTACAGAAAGACCCATCCCACTGCCCCCTTGATCTTGTCTGTCGGTCACAAAAGGATCGAAAAGTTTATCAGAAATTGAGGGTTCAATCCCCCGGCCATTGTCGGATATTGAAACAAATATTCTTCCATCCTTCTCATCAAAACCAGTAAAAACTTCAATCTCACCTCGTTCATGATCAATTGCCTGGGCGGCATTCAAAGTCAGATTAAGAACAATCTGTTCAATACTTTGAAGGTTCCCCTCTATGTGAGGAAGATTATCTTGTAGACAGAGCTTCAGATCAATGCTTGATTTTTTGAGTGTACTTCCCACAAGCCTTATGGCATTTTCCACAGCTGTATTTATCTGTATCGGTTCTTTGTCAATAACGTTTGATTGTTTGGCAAAGTTCTTAAAATCACTCACAATCCTTGCCATTCTGTTGGCTGCCATATCAGTGTCTGAAAGGAGGAGGGGGAGATTCTCTTTGAGAAAATCATATGTGAGTCCCCCGTATCTCATCTTGGGTTTCATTTCTGAAAATTCTTCCAAAATCGGGTCAAAGTCCTCCCAGATTTTTTTTAAAAGGGGAATGTTATACATAATGAGATTGAGAGGATTATTGATCTCATGGGCAACCCCGGCCATCAGGGTACCCAGAGCCTCCATTTTTTGTGCTTGAAAGAGCAGCTCTCGACTTTGTAACAACTCGTCTTTTGCTTGCTTGTAAGCTGTGACATCCTCTACCACTGTAATGGCCCCAAAAATTCTGCCTCCCTTTTTAAAGGGGACAATCTTGAAATTGAAATACAGAGAAGTCTCCGCTTTTGGTCCGGAGTGCATCACATATTTATGTTCATTGGTTTCTATAGCTTCTCCTGTCTCAATTACCTTTTGATATATCTCATTCCAATCTTTTTTTGCCGGTTCCGGTATGACATTAAAGAGATTTTTGTTAAGAACGACTTCCTTTTTTCTTCCAGTCAAGTCTTCAAACCAGGAATTCCATGCTTTCACCTTGTAATTCATGTCAATTACAAAGATACCAATGGGAGAGTTTTCTATTATGTTTTCATTGAAATTTTTCAGAGCTTTGATTTCCTTTTCTGATTTTTTATGCTCTGTTACATCTTTTATAATGGCCATAAAAGCAGTATATTTTCCATGTGTATCTGCAACGAAAGAAGCATCTGATTCACCGATAAAACGTGTTTCATTCTTTTTAATAAATATATTTTCAGTACTTTTTATGAATACTTCTTTAAGAACTTTCCGATAACTTGACAATACTTTTGTGTGGTCTTCAGGGGCGACAAATTTAAGAATACTCATCCCAATGATTTCATTAACATCATCATAACCAAACAGTTGGAGTGTTTGCTCGGATACTTGGGTAATATTGCCTTGCAGATCAGTGATAACTGCAGCATCTGGAAATGTTTTCAAAAACGTTTTATACATGTCTTCCAAAGCCCAGAATGCTTCCTCAGCCTTTTGTCGTTTGGCACATTCCTGCTCTAATTTCTTTTTTATTTCGGACATCTCCAATACATTCTCCATTATTTGGATTTTTTATATTATTGAGAGAGTCTTGTCACTTCATGGAAAATTTAGATGCCTTTTCTTTTTTTGTCAACAATTAAGAAGTAATAATTGATTTTTCCAGATGTATTTATTTCATCGAGCAATAATGAATATCTTTGTTTTCCTTTACCTGTAGAAAATATCTCATTTCTGGATGGACACTAAATGTTTTTCAAACCTATTCCAAACTCTTCTATTATTTCGCTCCGCTCTCCTCTCAAGATTTTTTGCAATTCAATTCTTGCTTCTTCACGAGGCAATCCTTTTTTCTCAAGAAGTTGTAGCACCTTGCTAAATATCTCTCTCCGTTTACGACCTTGCTCAGATCCATCTCTTCGATCGGAGAAAAAATCCATTAAAGTTGATCCACAAGAACAATTACGGAATAACTCTAGTATAGGGGTATCATTTTCATCAAAAGATTCCTTGAGACCGCTTCCAACTCCTAATGATTTGGAATAATCAATAAAATCGGAGACAGAATGAAACACCATGCCACAATTTGCGCACAGTTTTGGTGCTGAACACGATGCTCATCACGAACCCAGTTATCGCATCGGCTCCGAGCATACGCATATTGGCATCCTGGATGTGCGCCTGGT
>JAXHSZ010000249.1:0-8997 GCA_034190725.1 Thermodesulfobacteriota bacterium | reverse complement strand
GACTACATTGTCCATGATCTCAAGGAAAAGGCGCCGAAGATCTGTCTGGCTTATGTTGATGCAGAGTCAGGGAAAGTAGTCAGGGATCATGCAAAAGAATGGGCCGAATTCTATGGATTGAAACTCCGTCTGGAGGTTCTTCCCATGGGCGGTTTAGAAGCCGTATCTCAAGTGGTAAGCATGAAGAAGGCAGGAATAACCCACACCATCATACATCATACATCCCAAGGTGTGATCCTGCTTTTACGAGAACAAAGCAAGTTCGGTCTGAGTATACCTGTGTTCGGAACCTCTCCAACATGCGCAGAAGAAACTGTACGGATTGGGGGAAAAGCATCAAGAAACTACATAGGAGCTCATCTGTATAGCTCATGGTATGATGAAACCCCAGGTATGGCCAATCTGAGGAAGATCACAATCGGTTATCATCCTGGAACCGAAAAGCCGCCGAGGAGTAAACAGTACACCGGTGGATGGGTTGCCGCTACAATCCTTTACGAAGGGATGAAGAGGGCCGGTACAAACCTGAATGCAGAAACACTGGTAGACTCAATTGAGACCATTCGTGATTTTGACACGAAAGGTCTATGCGGCCCGATCACATATACTACGAATAATCACAGGGGCTTGTATCACTGCAAACTGTTCAAGGCGAATCCTGAAACCGGCAGGTTCATTCCCATTACTGACTGGAGGAGACCGCCTTTCAGAGATTAGACTGCAAAGGAGGTGATTCTGTGTGAAAGACCAGGATCAACCGTACCACGAATATTAAAGGTGGATCAAGCTGGACCGACACAGGTAAATCATTATTATTCCAGGAAGCTATTATAAGCTCATTTTATAATTCTCGTTGAAGAAAGTGAGGGAAAAGTGAAAATGAAAGTGAACGTGAAGAGAAGAATACCGACGGTACTGATTGTATTGATCTCAATGTTTTTTATTTTTTTAGACTCCCCCCCCAGCTATTCCAGTGACGTGAGAGGGGTTACAGATACAACGGTGAAAGTGGGGACAATCGGTGATTTCACAGGTCCCATTGCGAGAACATGGCATGCAGCCCTCAAAGCATTAAAGAACTACTTCAGATACGTTAATGAAAACGGAGGTATTCATGGAAGGCAGGTGAAAAACATCGTTGAAGATGACAGATATTCCATCCCTATGGCCCTTTCAGCCTTCAAGAAACTGATTTTCAGAGACCAGGTTCTCATCCTCTTTGCCGCTTCCGGTATAGGTCATACACATGCTATTATCCCTCTTGCAGAAAAGAATAAGGTGCCTATGATCGCTCAGACCAATGACAGGAAGTACTTTAATCCTGTAAAACCATATATCTTCACAGCTCTTCCTTTCTACGAAGACCAGATAGAGTTGATCTTTGAGTATATCTTCAATGATATGAAGGAGAAGAACCCGGTCATTGCACTCGCATACCCGGATACGGCATCAGGCAACATCTCAAGAGATTTGTGTAGAAAGCTGTCAAAAGCATACAACGTCAAAAAGTATTCCGAGACCATCATAACCGTTGGTGCCGGGGATTTCTCTTCTCAGATCCTTCACCTCAAAAGGTCAAAACCTGGGTACGTCATCATTCATGGATATATAGGCAGCACATCCGCGTTCTTAAGGGATGCCTATAAATTAAAATTCAAGAGTACTTTTATCGGTATCCAATATGGTTGTGTGAATGATACGGTCAAACTGGCTGGAGCCACGGCAAAAAGTTTCATCGGTACAAACGCTTTTGCCTCGTGGGAGGATGACTCTTCCGGAATGGCCAGAGTACGCGAGATTGTGAGACAGTATCGCACGGAAACCGATTTGCTGAATAGAAATTATCTGAATGGATGGATTGCTGGAATTTTTATCCATAAGGCACTTGAAAATGCTGGAAAAGATGTGACCCCCGAAGCTGTTGTGAAAGGTTTCGAAGCCATAAAAAACTTCGATACAGAGGGTATTTGTGGAGTTGTTTCATACGGACCCGATGATCATAAACCCATTGATTACAGTAAATTCTATAAAGCCGACACCGAAAAGAAAATCCTTGTGCCCATTACCGAATGGAGGAAACCATCTAAAAATTTCTAGAAAATTTCACCAGTACCGCTATCTATTGAGGTCGTTATACGGACCAAAGGAGGCAATGATATGCAGGGGAGATACATGGTTTGTCTTTATAAATCATTGGGTGGCTGCTCACTGTTGTTTCTTTTGTTGATTCTTCCATTTCACTCAAGCGGATTTGCTGAATCCGTAAGAGGTGTTACGGACACCACAATAAAGATCGGGGTCATATTGGACCAGACAGGTCCCACTGCCGGGGATATCACTGTGCCGATAACAAAGGCTCTGAGAAATCGTAACATGTACATCAATGACAGCGGTGGGATATTTGGGAGAAAACTGATATTGACTGTTGAGGATGATCGTTATTCCATCCCTGCCGGGATAGCCGCCTTTAAGAAGCTCCTCTTCAGAGATCAGGTATTTGCTCTGATTGGGCCCGCGAACACCGGGGAGGCCAAGGCACTCCTGAGGCATATTGAAAAACTCAAAGTTCCCAACATAACCGGGGCTCTGGACGTTTCCATGGTAGATCCATTGAGAAGACATATATTTCTCTCTTTCTGCTTATACTATGATCAATTTGGGGTGATCTATGACTATATATTGAATGATCTCAAGCCCAAAGAGTGTAAAATTACGTTTCTGTACCCGGATGTGGAGTTTGGGAAGATGGGAGTTGAATCCACAAAGAGATGGGCAGAGTATTTCAATTTTACATTCAATACGGAGATAATCAACTTCGGTGCACTCGATGCTACCTCTCAGGTATTGAATATCAGGAGAAAGAGGCCCACCCATATTGTAATACACCACAGCTCTCCTGCTGCTATTGCATTACTCAGGGATTTGAAGAAATTCGGTCTGAATATACCGGTTTATGGAACACTGCCTACATGTACGGAAGATACGGTACAGATGGCAGGTAATGCATCGAAAAATTACATTGGTATTCATTGTTTCAGTTCCTGGTATGACAATTTTAAAGGTGTGAATAAAATGCGGAAGATCACCCTTAAATACAAACCCGGCACTGAAAAGCCCCTTCGTAATAAACTCTATACAGCAGGCTGGGTCATGTCTACTGTTCTCACTGAAGGCATAAAGAGGGCTGGGAAGAATATCAATATTGAAAATATGGTGTCTGGTCTGGAAAGTATAAAGGCACTTGATACAAGAGGACTCTGTGGCCCCATCACATTTACTTCCACAGATCACTATGGATTACGTCATTCAAAGCTCTATGCAGGGGTTCCGGAAAAGGGTGAGCTTGTGCCTATTTCTGATTGGAGGTTGCCGCCGACAAAGAAATAATCGAGTCCGCAACAGCAGAGAGCAACCATTTGCAGATGAAGGGAGGTGATAGGGTAGATTGGGGCAGAGGTGAAAAGAGAGTATTCACTCCTCGTTGTATATTGCGATTTTTGAAAAGTCTGAATGCAGGGTGTGTTCCCTGAACGCATCGTAGAGGTTTTGTGAGGTGATCTATCATTAATTACAGTGCAAAAGCTTTTCACGTTTTGAACAAGTGGGATGTGACTCGTTCGGGAAGCGAGCCCTACATTGTTTTGTGTGAGATAGATTTTGATAGCTGATATTGTGAAAAGGTACACTGCCTTTGTTGACAATCGTTAAAGCGCATGACACGTTGTATACTCAATCTTCTTTCGCGAGTTCTTTGTTCTTGAAGTATGATCACTTGAAATAATTTTGGAGGGAGTGTTGTTATGTATTGGGAAAAGAAACTGCTGCTTGTAAAGAGACATATTCTGTTCACCTTCTTTTTATTTTTCGTTTTACTGCTGGGCAATGTTGGTTCATCTTATGGAACTGAAGTTAGTGGTGTAACGGATAAGACGGTTACGGTAGGTGTGATAGGCGATCTAACAGGACCGGTTGCCGATATCTGGGTCTTGGGTGTTGACGGAATTAAGTCTTTTTTCAAAATGGTGAATGACAAGGGGGGAATTCATGGTAGAAAAATCAAATTTATCGTCGAAGACGACAGGTATTCCATACCTCTTGCCCTGTCGGGTTTGAAAAAGCTGGTTTACAGAGATAAGGTCTTTGCCCTTGTGGGGGCCTCAGGAGTCGGCCATACTGCGGCCATTATTCCTCTTGTAGAAAAGGAAAAGATACCTATCTTGGCAGTTACTTCGGAAAAGAGGTTCTTTGTGCCGGTAAGAAGGTATATATTCGGCACAGTTCCCTGGTATGGAGACCAGGCAAAGCTGGTTATCGAATATGTTTTTAACGATCTCAAACTCAAGAATCCTACCATTGCCCTTATGTATCCGGATACGGTTGCCGGTAAAGACACAAGGGATGCTGTCCGAAAGCTGGTGAAGGTATATCCTGTGGGAAATTATAAGGAAGTGATTTTTAGCATGTCTACCCTGGATTTCACCTCTGAGGCCCTTATCATGAAGCGGTTGACCCCTGACATCATCTATTTCCATGGGTACATTGGCGACACCTCTTCATTTGCAAAGGCCGCATACAAGTTTGGGTTCACCCCGCCAATTATGGTAAATCAGTACGCCTGTGTCGATAAGACCGTAGATCTCGCCGGCAAGGCAGCCTCTACATTGCTGGGAATTAACTGTCTTGGTACATGGGATGATGATAGTCCGGGGATGAAGGAACTCAGGAAGGCATCCTTAGCGTATGATCCAAATGTCTCCCGTCGGGACAGCAACTTCATTTACGGGTGGTTTCTTGGAATAATGCTCTATGAAGGCTTTAAGAATGCTGGAAGAGAACTAACTAGAGAGGCATTTGTAAAAGGTCTGGAATCTATGAACCTTGATACTCAGGGGATCTGCGGTGTGCTAGACTTCAGTCCAACTGATCACAAGTCTCTAACAAACCAAAGGTTTTTCAAGGCAGATATAGATAAGAAGAGGTTTGTTCCAATCACAGGTTGGAGAAAACCCAAGGAATAAGGAATATGATTTCTAGGTATGTATCCCTCCATCTTCTTGTATTTATTTTGAAAAAAGCTATTGACTTTTTTGGGGAGTATACCTTACCAAAAGGACAATGAGAGTTTTTTAAAGAGGTGACCCGCCGGGGGCAGATGGGGGTTTGAAGGGAGATGGTGGATTTATTGTATAGGAATTTCCTTTTTAAGTACTTGTAGATGCGGCATTTATGGTGCCCGCCATTGCGGGTTCGTTAAATCGCCCCCCTATAGGTTCACTATGGGTACTGCATAATAATTGGAAGTCATGGCAATTCATCCCGACTTTACTACTTGGCCGTATAATAATTTCTATCTTATTGATATTATTGAATAATTCCTAAAGAACTTCCATAGGCCTAACATAGCATCATATTATAAGTAATTGTAATGTTATTTATCATTTTAAAATATATTCTTAGACGAAACAATGTAACTAATTGATGTTATTGTATAATTTGTACATTTTATTATCTGTGTAACATATTAATAGTAATTTTAACAACTAGTAAACAGAGGATTCATGAAACAAAGTACGCTTTAGTCGGATGAACCATAAAAACTTTTGACAATACAGAGGAATATACCAGGAGGATACTATGGAAAGAAAGAATTTATTAAGTATGGGTATTTTGGTTGTGGCTCTAATCCTTTTTTCGAGTATGTCATCTTACTCTGAAGAGGTTAGAGGTGTAACGGATAAATCGGTTAAGATAGGTATAATATGTGATTTGACAGGACCTTCAACTGATGCCTGGACGCCTATTACCTATGGATTAAAAGCATATTCCAAAATGATAAACGATAGGGGGGGGATCCACGGCAGGAAAATAAATTACATCATCGAGGATGATAGGTATTCGATACCTCTTGCTTTGTCCTCTTTTAAGAAGTTAGTCTATAGGGATAAGGTTTTTGCCCTTTTGGGGCCTGGATCAACCGGAGGCACTGTAGCGATTATTCCTCTTGTCGAGAAAGAGAAGATACCACTTCTCGCAAACACTTCAGAAAGGAGGTTCCTTGTGCCAGCGAGAAAGTACATATTCAGCGTGCTTCCCTGTTACCAAGACCAGGCAAAGTTGGCCCTTGAATATACTTTTCATGATATGAAACTGAAGGGCCCTACCATTGCCCTTATGTATCCAGATATGGCTTCAGGTAAGACCACCAGAGATGCCGTTCGAGAATTGGTCAAGGTGTATCCTGTAAAAGACTATAAAGAGGTCATCATTTCTATGGCGCCTCTGGATTATACCTCAGAGGTACTGCGCGTTAAGCAGTCGAAACCTGACATTATTTATCTTTTTGGATTCCCTGCTCAGGCCGGTTTAATTGTGAAGACTGCACGAATACATAGGCTTTCCACGCCTATCATAGTATTTCAGTTTGGTTGTACCGATGAAACTATAAAATTGGCAGGCAAGGCAGCCACGGAATTTATGGGTATTAATTGTTTTGGCGTGTGGGATGATGATAGCCCCGGTGTTAAAGAATTAAGGAAGGTCTCTCTGGCGTATGATCCGAATGTTCATTATCGGGATAGCAACTTTTTCGCCGGCTGGCTTCTAGGGATGATATTCTATCAAAGTTTTAAGAATGCTGGAAGAGATCTCACCAGAGAGACTTACCTGAAGGGTCTGGAGGCCGTTAACTTTGATACGCAGGGGATCTGCGGGGTGATAACATTTGGCCCAGACGACCGCAAGCCTATAGATAGCCATAGATTTTTTAAGGCTGATATAGATAAAGGGGAATTTGTTCCTATCACTGGTTGGAGGAAGCCTAAGAAATATGATTTCTAAGGATTGGAGCCTGTCAAAGGTTATTTTCAGGTTAAAAGCAGGAAGATTTATGAAAGGAAGGCATTGTTAATTTGGTTATATAAAGCTTATGTAGTGTCTGAACGAAAACTAGTGTCCATCCAGAAATGAGATATTTTCTGCAAGGTCAAGGAAGACGAAGATTTTGACCGCAGGAATATATTGAATATTTTGAGGATTAAATTTTTTATCTGACGTAGAGATTGGCGAAAAAGACAGTTTTCGTTCGGGCACTATGTAGAGAAAAAGCTTCCCAACATAACCGGGGCGCTGGATGTTTCTATGGTAAGTCTGCTGAGAAGATATATTTTTCTGTCTTTCTATTTGTACTATGATCAATTCGGAGTGATCTACGATTATATTTTAAGGTTCATCTCCGAATTAGTTTGTGGATTAAGAGGAGTCAAGGAGTCAAGGATTCGAGAGGAATGCTCAGGAATTATAAAGACTTAAAAGTTTGGCAAAGATCTTATGAACTATGTATAGAGATTTACAAGACAACAAAAGGATTCCTCAAAGAGGAAACATACAGCCTGACATCGCAGATAAGAAGGGCTGCGGTATCTGTTCCGTCGAATATAGCCGAAGGATATGGTAGAAAAACCACTCCCGACTACATTCGGTCTTTATATATAGCGTATGGTTCGAATTGTGAATTAGAGACTCAAGTATTATTATCCGGAGACTTGGGTTATATTGAGGTTTGGAAGTTAAAGAAGCTTTAAGATGGGATAGTAAAGGTTGAGAGGATGCTCAAGGCGCTTATAAAATCGTTGGAAAACAAACAGTTGACCCCTTGAATCCTCTTCACCAACTAAATGGGAGAAGAACCTATTTTAAATGATATCAAGCCCAAAGAGTGTAAAATAACCTTTATGTACTCGGATGTGGAGTTTGGAAAGATGTGGCTTGTGTCCAAGAAGAAATGGGCAAAATATTTCGACCTGTGCGGTTAGCCAAGTTCACCGCTTGGCAGCTACTTGCTTTGTTTGCTTCTTATGAACTACAGGCCACCATAAGGTTGTATGTGTAACGTGATTGTATGATTTATATGTCTATTCGGATGTTTGCAGGGTTCTTGCGTATAAGAAGCAAACAAAGCAAGCAGCCGGCGCTTACTACAACCCTGTGTAACCGCACAAGTCGAAAGTTTTAGGAATTTTGATACTGGGGGCCTAACAGGTCCCATCACTTATGGTCCCAATAGGCGAAAGGGGGGGGATTACTGCAAAATATTCAAAGCCAATGTAGATCAAGAGATATTAGTGCCGATTACCGATTGGATGAAACCCCTGGAGTGAGAGACACATATTCTCATTGAATATATTATCAACAAAAATTGTCTTGGAAGGAGAGTCGTATGCGAATGTTAAAGAACGCTTTTGTGTCGAAGAGATGTCGTATTCTCACCCTGGTTTTGTGTTTGAATTCACTTCTATCTGGCGTTGGTTCCTCTCTTGGTGATGACTCAACGGGTGTAACCAAAGAATGGGTAAAGATCGGTTTGATGGGTGATTTCACCGGGCCTGCTGCAGAAGGCTGGATTCAGATTGCCGACGGGGCCAAGTCTTTTTTTGAAATGGCCAACTCTGCAGGCGGCATTCATGGGAGAAAGGTCAAGTATATTTTCGAAGACGACAGGTATTCGATACCCCTCGCTCTGTCTGCTTTCAAAAAATTGGTGTACAAGGACAAGATATTTATTCTTCAGGCAGCGTCTGGTGTTGGGCATACTGCTGCAGTTATCCCGCTTGCAGAAAAGGAAAAAATGCCGCTTATTGCTGCTACTGGAGAAAAGAAGTTCTTTGTGCCTGCAAGAAAATATATTTTTTCCCCCATTCCCTGGTACGAGGATCAGGCAAAGTTATCATTTGAGTACATTTTTAACGAAATGAAATTGAAAATCCCCACAATTGCCCTCATGCATCCGGATACTGCTTCCGGTAAGGACACCAGAGAAGCTGTCCGAAAATTGGTCAAGGTGTATCCGACAAAGAAATACAAGGAGGTGGCCTTTTCTCTCACTGCTCTGGCCGAGGATATCTGCACCCATACCACCTTCTAAAAAGTCATTACCATCATCACCTTCTAGAGAATTCGCACTTTCGTTACCAATTAGGATATCGTCTTCATCAGAACCAG
>JAXHSZ010000248.1:0-5964 GCA_034190725.1 Thermodesulfobacteriota bacterium | reverse complement strand
GGTGCCAAAATTCCTAATCTGTGAAATGTTGCTACCATGCGACTCTGACAAAAATCGATAATATCGATACCCATATTTATTCCATCTCCTAGGTTGTATTCTGCGCAACCCCCTCGACGTAGGTTCTATCGGCGGTATACTGGAATTACTGAACAGATCAATTGAACTGGTGCTTGCCGATCGTCTCATAGATATCCTTATCATCCAGGTTCCGGTTGATTATCTCCTCGGACTAGGATCCAAAAAGATATTTGAAGATACTCTTGAAATCCTAGTAAACCATAGAGAGATACAGAGCAAACCTGTTATTGTGCTTTCACCTCACGGCTCCGCAGTATCAGAACGGTTGGAGTTTGAGAAGAGGCTAGCAGGTGCAAAGATACCCACGTATCCTACATTTGAACAGGCTGCAAAGGCGATTGCAAATGTGAATTGGTATTTCAGGTTTCACAGATCACAGAATGTATAATTATATCCGTCTGAAACAGAAAAAGTAGTAATGCCATTCTCATGCCGATTTTACTCTTTCGTAACATATTTCCATCAACTGTTCTCTGGTTTGGTTCCTGTAGGATTTTTGTGAGTCTAACTCAATGAATAAAAAACCACTCGTAACGATTCATAGCTTTGGCTTTCATTATACTCAAACTATTCAAGACCCTTTTGGACATGGCGGGTATGTGTTCGATTGCAGACAACTTCCAAATCCGGGAAGGCAAAAGGAGTTTGAAAAGTACAGTGGGTTTGACCAACCCGTTGTTGAATATTTTGAGAATCACCCGGAGGTTCATCGTTTCTATAATCTGACATTTGAGCTTGTGAAGAGTCATTGTGAGAATTTCACTGCTCGTGGCTTTGAGAATCTTTTTGTTTCCTTTGGGTGTACAGGCGGGCAACACCGGTCTGTCTATATGGCTGAGAGATTGAGAAATGACTTGGCCATGAAAGGATTTGATACTCAATGTATTCATAAAGAGAGATTTCGATGGGATGAAGCCTTTTCACACATTTGCAGAAAGGCGTTTATCCTTGCTGCGGGATTGGGGACCAGATTGCTGCCAATGACCAAGCATCTGCCAAAAGCATTGGTAAAGATAGGAAGGGAGCCTGCAATAAATCTGGTATCAAAGAAATTGATCCGAGCCGGTGTGAGGGAGATTATTGTGAATACACATCATCTGAGTGAACAAGTGGAAACCCACTTGGAAGCTCTTCGCCTGGATTGTCGTTTCAAAACAATTTATGAGCCGGAACTCCTTGATACAGGAGGAAGTCTAAAGAATACAGATGGTCTTTGGGGAGATGAACCCTTCTTCATCCATAATGTGGATATTGTGAGCGAGACCAATCTTGAACTTTTGTACCGATACCATTTGGCATCAAGGGCTCTGGTCACTGTGGTGGTACAGGAACGGAACTCAGCGAGTTATTTTGTTGTGGATTCCGACAACAGGGTGTGTGGTCTTTATGAATCAAAAAAGGGGCTTATGGATATTCGCTGGCACCCGAAAGGGCCTATAAGACATCTTGCCTTTAGCGGTATTCATGTGGTATCCCCAAATATTTTTAATGAGATCAAAGAAATAGGGAGATTCTCTATCATAAACCTCTATTTGAGGTTGATAGGAGAAGGTTTTCTTATTTCTGCTTATATTGACAAGGATGGATTCTTCGCTGATATCGGTAAGCATGAGGGGCTTCAGAAAGCAAACGAATGGTTGCAACATTGATATTAATCCCCTAAAAAACCCCCCTTTGAGCTACTTGATAAGTCTTTTGCCCGAATTTATTGGTAATTAACTGAAATATACTCGAATGATTTATGAAAATCAATGAAAATACCTTAATGAGAGTTCATGCATATGTAAACTCCATCTTGACATCTTTTTTGATCAGTATTATATTTAGAGAACCGTGACAAAATGTCTTACATCTCGAGGGGCACCCGAGTATTTTTAAGGTCATGTTTCCACATTTTTTTCCGATATTAAATAATGACAAAGAAAAATGACAAAGAAACTTTCCACTGGAAAAATTATATGTAAAAATCGGAAGGCATGGCATAATTATTTCATTGATGAAACTTATGAGGCCGGTCTTGTCCTGAAGGGCAGTGAGATAAAATCGTGTAGGCAGGGAAAAGTAAACCTGAAGGACAGTTATGCCAAGATAAAGAAAGGGGAGTTGTATTTAACGAATTCACATATCTCACCTTATATATTTGCCAATCGGCTGAATCATGATCCTTTGAGAGACCGTAAGTTGCTCCTTCATAAAAGGGAAATCAAGAGGTTGATTGGGAAGATGAGTGAGAGAGGGATGACTCTTGTCCCATTGAGTATGTACTTGAAGAATGGGAAAGCAAAAGTTGAACTTGGCCTGGCCAGAGGTAAAAAACTCTTCGATAAGAGGGAGAGCATTAAAAGCAAAACCGAGAAGAGAGAGCTGGAAAGAACTCTAAAATCCAAACACTGAGTATATTTTTCGTAATGAGATATATACATAGCTATTTTTCATAATCTCTACGTCAGACTCAGATAAAGGGGTACATTGCAATGTCCCCCTCAAGTGAAGATTTTTGTCTTCCTTGATTTTGTAAAAATATCCTATTTGGGATGAGCACTCAATGTGTATGTCTTTTCAGATACTTGGCAGGTTCCTGTAAATAAGAAGCAAACGAAATAGGGAGCCGGCGCTTAAAGCAATCCAATTCAACCACACAGGTTGAATAATCAAGGGGGCGATCTGGTTTCGACGGAGGTAGTTGAAGTTTAAGTTGCATGCCGAGGGCCTATTCACTCGTAAAACAATAGGATTAAATATAATCGCAGACAACTACGATTACGCCTTAGCCGCGTAAAGCGGCTAACGTTCCCCCGGTCTTTCCTGCGGGGCCGGATGGAGCGTCGACGAGCAGGATAGTTCCTTTTTAAAGCTTATAAAAAAGGGATGAATCAAGTATAAGCTAGTGTCGTAGGGACCCTGCCTGTAGGGGGCTTAGGATACGAAATTAAAATACAGGCTAAGCATGTAGATGCTTAAGTGGAATATCTTCGGACGCGGGTTCGATTCCCGCCGCCTCCACCAAAGTACAATCGCCTATTAAAGGAATCATGCTTCCATTATAATTTCTCTTTTCATATCCCTCAATCAATCGTTCCTCTTTGTAGACCACACAATACACGAAAGGCCGGTGATACAATGAGAAGCAACGGTCGATCACTTCATGCCATACGAGAAGTGAATATAGCAAGGAATTATATAAAGCATGCAGAAGGTTCCGCATTGATTGAAATGGAAAATACCAGGGTAATATGTACGGCAACCATCGAGGATAAAGTTCCTCCCTTTCTTCAAGATACTGATCAAGGCTGGGTAACTGCCGAATACTCCATGTTGCCCAGATCGACTCTTGTGCGAACAGTTCGAGAATCGTCTACTGGTAAAAGAGGTGGAAGAACCCATGAAATTCAGCGATTGATAGGCCGTTCCATGAGGGCAGTTACTGATCTGTATGGTTTTGGTAAAAGGACCATCACGTTAGATTGTGATGTCATAGATGCAGATGGTGGAACTAGGACCGCATCGATTACAGGCGCTTTCGTTGCCCTGATAGAAGCATTCAACACATTAAAGGGAAAAGAAGAGATTCATGAAATACCGATTTCAGATTATATCGCTGCAATCAGTGTAGGGCTTGTCAATGGAGAAATGCTTATTGACATGAACTATGAGGAAGACTCCAGGGCTGAAGTGGACATGAACTGTGTTATGACCGGGAATGGTTCCTTTGTGGAAATACAAGGTACGGCAGAGAGAAGGCCGTTTTCGAAAGAACAATTAGACAGGATGACAGAGCTTGCATCACAGGGGATCCAAGAATTGATTGGCAAACAGAGAGAAGTCATAGGAAACGTTTTTTAATGGAGATTCTTCTGGCAACTCATAATGAAGGGAAGTTGCGAGAGATAAGAGACTTACTCAATGGGTTGGATGTTGAGATTCTTTCTTTGAAAGATATTCCTCAAGCTCCCGTTGTTCAGGAAACTGGTTCAAGTTTTCGGGAAAATGCACTACTCAAGGCTGAAACCATTGCCTCTTTCACGGACAAGCTTACAATTGCTGATGATTCGGGGCTGGAGGTAGATGCTCTCGATGGGAAACCAGGGATTTATTCAGCAAGATTCGCCGGGGAAGATGCCAGGGATGATGAGAATAATAAAGAGCTTTTAAACAGACTGAAGAGAGTTCCCATAGAGAAAAGAGGTGCTGTCTTTAACTGTGCAATAGCCATCGTGGATCCTGAGGGGAAGAAAGAGATCGTTGAAGGGAAATGCAGTGGTATTATCCAATTTGAAGAAAAAGGAACATTCGGTTTTGGGTATGACCCTCTCTTTTTTTTCCCTGAGTACGGGAAGACCTTTGCAGAGCTGACATCGGAGGTTAAGAACACAATCAGTCATCGAGCACAGGCCATGAAAAAACTAAGAGAAGTCCTTGAAAAATATCTTAAAGAATAAAATAAGGATATAATTTGGCGTAAAAATGTCAGGGCAAGGTCAAAGTGAATTGCAACTTTATTGAGTGAGAAGGACGTTCATTTCATATAGAAAAGGGTTGAAATATTTTCAGTTATATGTTAATAAAAGGCCTTCTTTAACGGGGCGTGGCGCAGACTGGTTAGCGCACCTGCCTTGGGAGCAGGGGGTCGGAGGTTCAAATCCTCTCGCCCCGACCATTTTTTGAATATGAAATCGTGCGCCCGTAGCTCAGTTGGATAGAGCAACGGACTTCTAATCCGTAGGTCGTCCGTTCGAGTCGGACCGGGCGTGCCAAAAAGACTGTCTTCAATTTTTGTGGTGGGTGTAGCTCAGTTGGTTAGAGCACTGGATTGTGGCTCCAGTGGCCGAGGGTTCGAATCCCTTCACTCACCCCATGCGCCCGTAGCTCAGTTGGATAGAGCGTCGGACTTCGAATCCGCAGGTCGTCCGTTCGAGTCGGACCGGGCGTGCCATGGGCCGTTAGCTCAACTGGTAGAGCAACTGACTCTTAATCAGTAGGTCGCAGGTTCGATCCCTGCACGGCCCACCATTAGAATAGAATAAAGTTATTGTTGGTTTTCTTTTGTACTGTTAAAGGAAATATTCCGTATAACCGTAATACAGTTTTCAGCGATAAGTTCAATGCGAGAGTGGCGGAATTGGCAGACGCACTGGACTTAGGATCCAGCCCCTTAAAATGGGGTGGGGGTTCAAGTCCCCCCTCTCGCACCAACATGGAATATCTTTACTGGAGGTCGGATGTCTGTAGAGATTGAAGAGATTAGCCCTGTAGAGAAGAAAGTTACCATTACTGTCCGGCCCGAAGTAGTTGACAAGGAACTGGACTCTGCCTACAGAAGCCTCGGGAAGAAAGTGAAAATTAAAGGCTTTCGTCAAGGGAAGATCCCAAGAAGCATTCTCGAAAGATACTATAAAAGTCAGGTAGAGGAAGAAGTTGTTGCACAACTTGTGAATGATTCTTGTTTTAAGACCCTGGAAGAAAATGGAATAGTCCCTGTTTCAAAACCTATAATAGACAATGGAGGATTAGAGAAGGGAAAAGAGTTTTTGTATTCTGCCAAGGTTGAAGTGAAGCCGGAGATAGAGGTAAAAGGCTATAGGGGAATGGAAGTACAGAAAGAGAAGCTAGACATATCGGAAGAAGATGTGGACAAGAAACTTGCTGAGCTACAGGAATCAAATGCACAGTTACAGGAGGTGGATGAACCTCGATCCAGTCGGATTGATGATTTTGTAATTCTTGATTACGAGGGATTCTTAGGCAATGAGTCCATTGAAGGAGAAAAAGTGTCAGATCATCTTCTGGAATTGGGTTCAGGAACTTTCTCAAAAGAGTTTGAAGACCAGTTAATAGGGTTAGATAAGGGAGAGAAGAAGGATATTCAGATAATTCTACCGGAAA
>JAXHSZ010000247.1:0-17272 GCA_034190725.1 Thermodesulfobacteriota bacterium | reverse complement strand
TTCTTTTTTCTCAAGAGATTTCATATTCTGCCTCCTATGCTTCAATTATTGACACAAACCTCTGGATGATCAGAATCGCTCAACTTATGTATACAATGTGTCAACAAATTGAGAACAAATTTTCAACAAATAATAAGGAAAATTTCAGAAATGTTGGTTCTGCAGATATTAAAGGTATAGCTTTTAAATGGGAGCAGAGCTTCTGATGCATAAGCATATATTTGGGCCTGCAAACTTGATGGCTAAAGGAAGGTGTTGGTTTTTTTGAGTTTTTTGGTGTATATTTGAATTCTGAGAAATTTCTTTACAGGATCGAAGGTTTGTTCTGTCGAAAAGGAATAGGAGACTCAGAAATATATGCTTCTGTCAATGAGGGAGGTAGATATACCAAAATTGAAACACATTGATATTGATTATGATCAAATCAAGGAATTGGTTTCTCAGTTGGAATTCAAAAAGAAGATGAGTCTGATCAGAGAAATTATCAAAGAAAAAGAATACAGAAACAGTTTTTATGAATATACAGAATCTCTCTTGAAAAAATACGACTTGCCCAGAATGGATGAAGATGAGCTTGATACCTTTCTTCATCAAAAGAACTAAACAAGGCTACGCAATTGATACTAATATCTATATTTCTGCTATCTTTTGTGGTGGGAAACCGAGAGAAGTCGTGGACTTGGGCCGAGACGGGAAGATACCTATCTTCACTTCAACTGATATTGAAAGAGAGATTGTTGAAAAGCTAAAAACGAAATTCAAACTTAACGAGGAGGAGGTAGATCAGATTATTTCGGATTTCGACATCACACTACAGCGAGAAGAATTGAAAGAGGAAAAGAAGAACAGGGAAATCCTTTACAAATTCCACAGATATTGGTAGGCTCATCCCAAAGCGGCTCAGTCCGATAGAGTCTTATCCATCATCCCGCTTCTCATCGAGCGATTCCTACTGAACAATCAGCTATTCCAGAACCTCCAGCCTCTGTCATCTCTATCGGTGAGATGAGAGATAAGACTCTCTATGTTGAGGTGCATATCAGAGGATAAAATGTCTTACGAACGTATGTTAGACAAAGATCATCAACCTACCGATAGAGAGATTTTAGATACAATCGGTGACACGGTGCCTTGGCTTGAATTGAAACATTACCTTGAATCATCATATGATTTTATCCCTGAATTGGTTGACTATGGAAAGCATGGATGGACAATACGGTATAGAAAAAGCGGCAAGACATTATGTTCCCTTTTCCCTGAGAAGGGTGCCTTTACGGCTTTGATTGTCCTCGGGAAGAAGGAAGCAGAAAAAGCATTGTCCATGATGGATCAGTTCAATGCAAGTGTGCGCAAACTGCTCGATGACGCAGAGCAGCGCCATGATGGCCGCTGGTTGTGGATACAAGTGTGTAAGCAGAGTGACGTTAATTGTATTAAGGAGTTGTTAAAGATCAAACGAAAACCCAAAAATGTATGAAATCAACAGCAAGCTCAAATGGTTAGCTTATTCAGAGAAGGTCTGATTATGTAAAATATGGAAGCACATTGTCATAATAAGGAGCTGCGAATGATCGAAAAGATGACTCAATATCTTCAACCCACTTTTTTTATCGATAGCGACAATTCGGATGTTGTGGAGTATGCACGAAAAATCATAGGTAATGCAAAAACGGATATAGAAAAAGGAATCAGGCTGTATTATGCAGTGAGGGATAACATCCGTTACAATCCCTATTCAATAAACATGAGCCCGGAGGGATTCAAGGCCAGCACTACATTAAGACGGGGTGAAGCTTTCTGTGTGCCAAAGGCTGTCTTATTGGCCGCTTGTGCCCGCGCAGTAGGAATTCCCAGCCGACTGGCTTTCGCAGACGTTCGCAATCACCTTACGTCAAAACGGTTAGAAGAATCAATGGGAGGCGAAAATGTGTTTGTTTTTCATGGCCAGACCGTCATGTATCTGAAAGGAAAATGGACAAAAAGCACGCCGGCATTCAATCTTTCTCTCTGTGAGAAGATCAATATTCACCCACTCGAATATGACGGCACTGAAGATTCCATATTCCATCCTTTCGACAGAGAAGGCAATAAACATATGGAATACTTGATGGATAGAGGAGTATATGACGACCTTCCTTATGAGAGGTTAATCAATACGATGAAGGAGTATTACGGTAAAGAATATAGCTCTTGGCAAGATGAAGAATCATTGCAAAAGGCTACTGCCGATGATTTTGAATCCGAGGCCTTCGCAGGTGAGTATCAACGCAACCGTTCACGGTTTTCTCAATGAAATGAAATTTTTCATTTTTAAGACACTGCTTCTTTGATGTATATGTCCCTCTTGGGAAAAGGAATCTCAATACCGGCCTTTTGAAAACTTTCCTTTACGCGATCTGTTATGTGAGATATGGTGTCCATCCTTTTCCTGGGTTCACTGATCCACACCCTTGCCTCGAGATTGACTGCTGACTCCCCAAAGCTTTTAACGACCACTTTCGGTTCGGGATCACGCATCACCCAATCCAGTTCAAGGCTCACCTCTTTTATAATCTCTTTTGCCTTATTGACATCTGCATCATATGCGATTCCTATGGGAATACGCACTCTGATCTCATCCGTCAATGTCGTGTAGTTGATAATGTCCCGCTTCATGATCTCATTGTTGGGGATCACAATAATGATATTATCCGTTGTCCTGATCTTTGTTGCCCTGATACCGATATCCACGACATCTCCCCATGTTGCGGAGTTGGCAGGGGCCGTCCAGACTTCGATCCGGTCACCCACTTCAAATGGTCGATCAATGATCAAGAGTATCCCTGCGATAAGGTTTGAAAGTGTATCTTTTGCTGCAAATCCGATGGCGATTCCTGCCACACCTGCACCTGCCACAAAAGGCATGATATTCAGACCAAGCACGTCCAAAGCCAGAAGAATCCCCGTGGTGTATATAATGACCCCTGAAAACCTTTTAAATAAATCAAGAATCACATCATCCACCCGGTTCTCCGTCCTGCGCGCAAGCTTTGTTTCTAAAAATGAAATGAGTTGAGATGCAATGCTATTGGCAAATATGCAAAGCAGTATGATAAAAAATGCATAGAAGATCCTCTCCACGAGAGAAGCCTGAAAAGTCTTGAGAAAGGCCACACCCATAAGTATCAAAATGGTATAGTGTCCCGCTTTTTTTATGAGAGCTATGATCTTCTCATTCTTTTCAAAAAGCGGTCGAGTTTTGTACCTCTTCTCGAATCTGTTGATTACAAAATTGAAAACCCACCATACAATAAAACCTCCTGCGAGGATGGCTGCAATGGGTAAAGCGGCATTCAAATATGCCTCTTGATCCATCATGAATCTGTCTTTGAGTGAATTTATAAATTTTCCCATCTTAGTCAAAAATATCCGTGGTACACTCCACAGGCTGAAACTTTTACACTGATTAAAATTTGATTGCCTTTGAAGCGACTTTTTTCAAAAAGCTAGACTGTTACACTTTTCTAAAATTCTCTCCGTACCCAATACCCGATTCCTAATTGCTTTCCCTGCCGGGGAGAGTATTCAATATGTCCAACACTTCAGCTTCATCCAGGTCATACCAATTCTTATACGCATTTGCCACTGCAAAGACAGGTGTGCGACTCAGGTCCGGGCATACAATTCTATCCACCTGGGATTCCAGACGCCGATACGCACTCATGGATGAGGTCGGCACGGCAATGAGAATACTTTCGGCTTTCATGCTTTTGACTGACTTTACTGCAGCTTCCATAGTAAAACCGGATGCCAGACCGTCATCAACCAAGATAACGGAACGATTCTGTAAAGAATGGAGTTTCCCTCTTTCACCAAAGTATTCCTGTCGTTCCTGAATACTTTTCAAGGCATTCTCCTTCTGTTTTCTGATATCTTCTTCACTGATCCCCAGGGATCGAATCAGATCATGATTGAGTAAGAGAAAACCGTCGGAGGTCAGTGCACCAAATCCTGCCTCCGGATTATTCGGGATCTGAAGTTTTCGTACTATCATTAAAGATAACTTTGCATGAAGCTCCCTTGCGATAATACTCCCCACCGGCACCCCTCCATTGGGGATTGCAATGACGATCAAATCCTGGTCTTTGTAATGGAGAAGTCTCGACGCAAGAACCCTTCCTGCATCTTCGCGGTCTCGGTATTTCGGGACAGGGCGCTCGTAGAATGGCATGGCAACCCCTCATGATATGCATGCATAGTGTGCTGTATAAAAGTTTCATGCAAGATTTCGACAATTCAACATGTTGACGAAATGCATCAATCGGAGTGAAAATTCGAATATCGAAATCCGAAACAATATCAAAATTCAAATGTCCAAAATCCAAAACACGTTCGGTATGATACTGTCGTTTTCCATTTATGTCATTGAGATTAATGTCATTTGAATTTGTTTCGTGCTTCGATATTCGAATTTCGGATTTCAATGCCGCTTCAAAACGAATAAAATGCAGTGCTATTTACAAATTGCCATTTTTCATCGCATAACTTTCTATGCGTAAAAATGACAAAGCATTGAAAGTCTCAACCAGAGTTTTTTTAGTTTTTGTCTGAATTCTTAAATACTCGCAAACTCATTCAGGTGTACGTACTTCATTGTGATGTGAGACTCGGGCTCTCTGGGATTCGGTCTTATCAGGCAGTCACTTCTTCACAAGCATTTGCTTCGTTGGGCTCTGCTATGGCATTGCACGCATCAATCACATCGACTCCCAACCTGTGAAAAAGAGAGATAAATCCGGGACCCATGTGTCTGATCACATTCAACCAGAGTTCATCGCTCTTGGTGATTTCCACATTTCCATCAAGCAAGGAGCGAAGCTCCGTATAGCAATGTCCAAGCCTTCTGCCCAAAAGCTCCACAGCCGTTCTCTGTTTTGGGTCCGTGGGGGCACATGAGTGTCCATTATGTCCTTCCATCCCTGTATGCATACATTTTTCATTGTTCTGACACATAACTCATCCTCCCTTTACAATTTTGTTTCAATTGGAAAATTTCTTCATCTTGATATGTAGAGTGTGTTCCCTGAACGTACAGCAAAGGCACAAGTAAATCTGTGTAGTATTTGAGAAAAAGAAAAACTATTGCCCATGCTATCATATAGATCAGGTTTAGATAAACTTCTGATCTTCTCTATTTAACAGCGCCTCGTCTATACTCATATATGGATAACAAGCTATGACGTTAAAGTGCGCCCCAGCTCAATACCTCGTTTAAAAGCTTCTCTGTTGTTGGCAAATACTTCCTTCTTTGTTCCGAACCTTTTTTCCATCTCATCTTCAACAAGCTCCGGCTGAATTGCCCCAGTCAGGCCCACATAAGCTCCCAAAAGAACAAAGTTGTTGATCTGCCCTGCGCCTATGCTCGTGGCGATTTCAAGCCCCGGAACCCTTATCAATTTGTAATCTCCGCCCTTTTTACCATCTTTGATACCTGAGCTTTCCACAAGCATCGTTCCACCCGGACGAATCCTGTGTTCAAAGGTCTCAACTTGAGAGCCGTCAAAGACGATTACAGTTTGAGCTTTGTCTATTATGGGAGACGCAATCTCTTCATTGGAAAATATTACGATGCACTCACACAATCCACCCCTCTTTTCCACACCGTATGAAGGCAGCCAGGAGACATGTTTATATTTGCTGAGAGCCGCCCTGGAGAGAATATGCCCTGCCATGAGCACTCCCATGCCTCCTAAACCGGCAAAAATGATATCGTTTTTTGAACTTAATCTTTCTTCCATTGTTCTTTCCTCTATATATTTGCTTTGGATGACTTCCTTGAGTCATCCTCATTCTTAATTTCACCCAAAGGAAACTCGGGAATTATTTCTTCCTCGATTCGTCTTATGCATTCTTTAGGGGACAGATGCCAGTTTGGAGGACATGCAGATAAAACCTCAACAAAACTGAAACCAACCCCGTTGATCTGTTTCTGAAAAGCCTTCTTCATATACTTTTTGGTGCGCTGAAAATTAGCGGGACTGTGTACCGATCCCCTGGCACTGTACACGGTGCCCGTAAAACTCGCCGCTAATTCGGCCGTATGTACAGGATGTCCCTCCACTTCGGGATTG
The DNA here is from genome assembly GCA_034190725.1 of Thermodesulfobacteriota bacterium. Taxonomy (GTDB): domain Bacteria; phylum Desulfobacterota; class UBA8473; order UBA8473; family UBA8473; genus JAXHSZ01. The sequence continues at coordinate 11,162 of JAXHSZ010000247.1, read as the reverse complement.
CGCCCTTTCGGTGTTGTGGTCGTCTTCTGTCCTATAAGGGATGTTGGTGCAAGCTGTCCTCCGGTTGTTCCATAGTTTGTGTTATTATACATGATCGTTGTGATCTTCTCTCCTCGGGACATTGCACCTAAAAATGCTCCGGCTCCAATAGCAGTGCAGTCCCCGTCTCCCTGGACCGTAAACACCACGGCATCAGGGTCCAGCCGTTTTATTGCAGTTGCCGAATCAAGGGCACGGCCGTGGGCGCAGCTCAACACGTCAAGGTTCCAGGATACCTGGATAAAGGCATGACAACCGACACCGAGTATGCATACCGCCTCTCCGTCTATGGCCATCTCTTCCAGAACCTCTGCAACAATCCGATGAATCACGGGATGCTGGCATCCAGGGCAGTACATGGCGGCACCAGGAGGTTCCTTCCAAATCTTAGGTTTTGCGTAAACTTCTTCCTTTTTCCTTGTGACTCCTTCTCTGTTCATATTAACCTCTTTATCTCATCAAAGACAGTACCGGGCATTATCATCCCTCCATCAGTGGGTATATGCCTGCTGAGGATGCCCACCAGGTGCACCTCGACTCGACCCTCTACACCAATATTCACATCATCTTTCAAAAGCCCCAGACTGTCTTCCACAACCAGGAACTTGCAGCCTGCCATAGCCTTTTCCTTGACGACTTCATATGGGAAGGGCCAGACGCTTATGGGCCGTATAAGCCCGGCTTTGATCCCTTCTTCCCGCGCCATATTCACCGCCTCCTTTGAAACACGAGATGTGTATCCATACGCCACCAATATCAACTCAGCGTCTTCCGTCTTATACGTCTCGTATCTCAATTCGCCCTTTTCCATCTCCTGATATTTCTGCTCCATGTGCTTCAACCAGGATATGTAATTGGGATACGGCGGTAATGGCAGCACACCAGCAGCAGAATTGACCAGGCGGGATTTTTTGTCTTTTTGCTTATCACGCCCTTTCAGTGCCCAATCTTTCTCTGGTAACATACCGAAATCAATAGTCTTTGCCTCGACAGATTCCGATACTTGACCCAGAATACCATCCGTAAGAATAATAACCGGATTGCGGTATTTGTCCGCCAGATAAAAAGCCAACTGGACCAGATCATGGATCTCTTGAACCGAACCTGGTGCGAGAACGATATTCTTGTATCCACCCTGTCCCCCTCCCCGGGTGGCAGTGATATAATCCATCTGGGCATGCCTGATACTTCCTGCACCGGGCCCACCCCTCTGAACCAATACGATGACACAAGGCAATTCTGCAGCAACACAGTGGGAAATAGTCTCCTGCATCAGCCCCCAACCAGGGCTTGAGGTTGATGTCATCACCCTGAATCCGGCTGCTGCACCACCGTAAAGCATATTGATGGACCCCACTTCAGATTGGGATTGCAGGAACACTCTCCCCCTCTCCGGAAATTCACGGGCAAACCACTGGGTCACCTCATTCTGAGGAGTTATCGGGTAACCGAAGAAACCATCGCAACCGGCATACAAAGCCCCCCAACCTACAGCCTCATTTCCCTGAATGAACATCCTCTCTGTCATAAAGTTACTCCCTTCAACATTCAATACGTGACAATATGCATTAATTCAGTGCTTACAAATAGAAAGCTGTCATCAAGCTTCAACGGCGGTCAGATTTTGATGCGAGTTCTACGCAGATTAAAATCTGACTGCCGTTGAAGCACCTTTTTCACAAAGCTCCTGAGAAACTTGAAGTTCACAGAATGTTTCTTTTATATACAGCCCTGAACAAAAGTGCCAGGGTTATTTGCTCAACTGTTACAGAAAAAGTATATGAGAAATCCGGAGAAGTCAAGAGGGAATTGCGAGGATTTGCTTTTATAATTCTTTACCTATGACACATCTTTAAACAGGCCCCTGGCCTCGCCTATGGTAAATATAGAGCCTGTTACACAAATCATATCTTCTCTTTGAGCTTGAGAAATGGCATAGGACACTGCTTCTTTCACATCGTGGACAATCTCCTTTTCTTTCTGATATTTCTTTACCTCTTCCCATAGCATTTCAGGAAGTGCCGCCCTATCCATACTTGGTTGTGTGAGAACAACACGATCTGCCAGAGGAACCAACTGAGAAATGATGGACTGAAATTCCTTGTCTTTCATAATCCCCAGCACAAGAAACAGTTTATGAAAAGAGAATGTACCGTCGGATAATGTATCACTCAGGACCTTCACACCTGCACGATTGTGCGCACAATCAAGGACTACCAGAGGATCTCTCTCGACGACTTCAAGCCTTCCAGGCCAGTAGATGTTCTTTAATCCATCATATATGGCTTCATCCCTTATCTTGTAGCCTTTCCCGTTGAGCACTTCAATCGCACCCAGTGCTGTGACGGCATTTCTGATCTGGTGCCTGCCCAACAAGTTCAACTGCAGGGATGGATATTTGTTGGCGATTCCATAGTAGTGAAACTTCCCACCGGCTGCCCGTCTCCCCCTCATGTCTCTGCCCACTCTGTAAAGGGTGGCCCTATGGCTGCGGCACTTATCCTGAATGAAATTCAAGAGTGCAGGTTGAGTTATCCCCGTAATAACCACCCCATCATCCTTTATAATACCGGCCTTTTCAAAGGCGATCTCACGAAGTGTCCTCCCCAAGTATTGCTGATGATCCAGAGACACATTTGTAATAATGGAAAGCAACGGATCAACCACGTTAGTGGAGTCAAACCGTCCCCCCATCCCCACTTCAAGAATGGCAATATCCACATTCTGTTCTAAAAAATATAACATGGCAATAGCCGTTGTAAACTCAAAGAATGTGATGTCTCGGGCAAGATCGGTACCCCTAATCTTTTCATAGATAAAGTCCGTTAACTCCGCAACCCTACTCTCAGGGATCTCACTCCCATTGATCTTGATTCTTTCGGTAAAGTTCACTAAATGCGGAGATGTATAGAGACCTGTTCTGAACCCTGCTCGTTGCAGAATAGAAAAAAGCATAGCTGCAACTGAGCCCTTGCCATTGGTTCCTCCGATATGAATGACATTGAGTTCCTTATGAGGATCATTTAAGGTGTGAAATAGACGGGATGTATTTGAAAGCCCGAGTTTTATCCCGGAAGCCTGAAGACCGTAGAGATACTCGATAGACTGAGAATATGATCGAAACAAACCTGTGATTGAACCTCCTTTTCTTAGTACGTTTCAATGTCGTCGGCTTGACGAGATTTTAATCCATGTCAAACCCGCATCCAAATGAGCGTATTCCCTATTACTTCTTTGAATGTTTTATGATAATCTGTTCTCTTGAATCATCTTCTTTGAGGGCATACACTCCATTATTTATATTTTGGGTGAGTTGATTTATCCTGTGATTTAAACCCCTGACGATCATCACCAAATTCTCATGTGCGACTGTTAACTCTTTGAGCCAGCGGTCAAGCCCTTCCATCTCCTTGGATATATCACCTATCCTTTGCCCTATATTTCTCACCTTATTCGACAAAGCTTCATGGTCTCCATACGTTATTTGAAGCCATTTGTCAAGGCCCTGTATGTCTTGTTCCAATCTTTTGATCTTTTCCGATAATCTCTGGGTATTCCATGTTTTCTCTTCGGCAAAAGTTGCCGTTCCGATGAAAACCAGAGATACCAGAGCTAAGACAACTATTGGCACTCTGCATACGTATGGCATCAAATCTGTCCCCCCCTTTTAATTTTTTAACAGCGATCTTGCAATGATCATCTTTTGAATGTTACTCGGTCCTTCGTATATTTGAATACCCTTTGCATCTCTCATCATCCTCTCCACAGGATGATCTTTGGTATATCCATGACCACCGAGGATCTCGACAGCCTCCGTGGTTACCTCCATGGCCGACTTAGTTGCCAGGTATTTCCCCATGGAGACAAACCGAGGTGTCAGGTCAGGTTCCGCCCCTTTGTCGATCATTCGAGCCGCCTTGTAAACCATGCACCTGGCCGCCTCTATCTTTGTAATCATGTCTGCAAATTGAAACTGAATACCTTGGAATTTCGTTAAAGGCTTCCCAAAACAGATCCTTTCCTTTGCATAGTTTAATGAATAATCAAAAGCACTCTGAGCGACTCCCACCGCTTCCACAGCCATGAGCACTCTGGCCTGGTTGAATACTCCCACTACTATTTTAAAACCTTGACCCTCTGGTCCCAAACGGTTTTTCATTGGAACCGGGGCATCTTCGAATATGAGTTCAGTCATTGCAGTGCCCCTCTGCCCCATCTCATTCTCATGCTTGCCGATGGAAAATCCCGGCGTACCTTTTTCCACCATGAATGCGGAAATCCCGGTGTGTCTCTCTTCCGGGTTTGTCACTGCAAATAAAGAAAAAAAATCGGCTACTCCACCCAGAGAGATAAAACATTTTGTTCCATTGACCACATAACTGTTTCCGTTTAATATTGCTTTTGTCTTCATGGACGCTGCGTCCGAACCTGCTTCCGGTTCCGTCACACACAGGCATCCAAGCTTTTTTCCCTCAATTATCTGAGGAAAATACCGGTCTTGCTGTTCCTTTGTACCTGCCGCCCTCATAACCAGAATTCCGCCGATCGTCTGTACCATGAACATTGTAGAAACTGAAAGGGATGCCTTGGCCACCTCTTCCGCTGCCACGCATAAAGTGACAATATCACTTCCTGAGCCTCCATATTCCTCAGGCACCGCCATATCGAGAATTCCATTTTCTCTGAGCAGGTCAACCATATCCCACGGGAATTCATCAGTAGCGTCGATCTCCGACGCACGGGGTACTATCTTCTCCCTGGCCATCTTTCTCACACTCTGTCTCAACATTTCCTGTTCTTCTGTAAACTCAAGACTCATCAACAACCTCCTGGAATATCTACTGATATTTAGTATACAGACTTTATGAAATCTCTTTCAAAATCCCCCTCACCCCAACCATATCCCAATCTGTGGGTTAATGCTATTGAATGAACTAATATCTATTTACAAGCTCTTATTTATTTGAAAAATCTAATCTTCACAGACTCCTCCCCCTTGATGGGGGAGGTGAGGCGGGGGTGAAAATGGCTGAATAGTAAAGGTATTTCTGTTTTTATCATATAGCCTGTTCCCCCCTCCCTCAATCCCTCCCACCAGGGGAGGGAAGACTTCTTTCTCGGGACGTTTATTCTCTTCATTCAACAGCATATCCCCTATGGGTGGAGAGGGGGTAAGTGAGAACACCAACAATTCTGTCCCAACAAGGGGGCATTGAGATCATGAGTAATGTCGTCCCAATGAAGGGTTGGGAGGGAGCAAATGGGAGCTTCTTAACAACTTTGTGAAATGACTCCTGCCGTGACCCTGACTTTCTGAGAAATTCCATTAAATGATGAATGTCGTTATGCGTATGGTGATTTCACCATATTAAACGGATCATAGCTCAATCCATATGCTTCCCGAATAGTCCCCTGTATTTCCCCTATTGTTGCGTATGCTTTTAACGCCTCAATTATAGGAAAGATAAGGTTTTCTTGTTCCCCAATTTGAGTCTTTTCCCTCAGTCTCACAATAGCACTCCGTACTGCATTCTGGTCCCTGCTCTCCTTCAATTGTTTCACATTGGCAATCTGTTCCCTCTCCGTTTCAGGGGGAATTCTGTGCACTCCGCCCGGGGTTTGCTCTTCAGGACCTGTGGTGAAGGCATTCACCCCCACTACAATCCGTTCTCTGGTCTCTATCTCTTTCTGAAGCTGCAGAGCAGCATAATCTATCTTCTGGTCTATCCACTCCTTCCTCATGGCCTCTGCCATTCCGCCCATTTCATCTATCTCATGGAGTATCTTTTTCGCCTCTGTTTCGAGCCTGCTTGTAAGGTTTTCTATAAAATATGACCCGCCCAGGGGATCAGCAGTGTTGGCTATTCCGGTCTCATAGGCCAGAATCTGCTGGGTTCTCACTGCTATCTGTTGAGATTCTTCTGAAGGAAGAGCTATTGGCTCGTCATAAGAGCAACAATGGAGGGATTGGACGCCACCAAGTACCGCAGCCAGGGCTTCTATGGAAGTCCGAATAATATTGTTTAAGGGCTGTTGCGGCACGAGTGAAGACCCGGCAGTATGTACTCCAAAACGAAACTTCCATGAGCCCGGCTTTTTTGCTTGAAATTCTTCTTTCATGATCTTCGCCCATAACCTTCTGGCAGCTCTCAGTTTTGCTATCTCTTCAAAAAAATCCATTCCCGCTGAAAAATAGAAGGATATCCTGCTTGCGAAATCATCAACATCCAAACCACGCTCTATGGCCTTTCTCACATATTCTTTTGCGATTCCAAATCCGAAAGCAATCTCTTCCGGGGCGTTTATTCCGGTCTCCCTCATATCATATGCGTTCACTGAATTGGTATTCCAAAAAGGCATATTTTTCGTGCAGAACTCTATGATGTCCACAGCCAGTTTCACACTGAGGTCTATGGGATTACTGGGTTTTCCATAACAGTACCGTGAGTGTAAAGGATCATTTGCGATTGTCCCCCTCAGCTTTGCGATATCAATTCCCCTTTTCTCCGCCACTGTAATATACTGGGAAAATATGACAGGGGCAAGGGATGAGGCGCAAAGAAGGGCGACACTGACCTTATCAAGGGCGATCCCATCCAAAACATCTTCCATGTCTCTGAGTGAGGTAAGGTTTACACCACTCACCCCCACCTCTCCCTCAGCCATAGGGTGATCCGCATCTATTCCCCAAACCGTTGGGAGATCCCTGAAGATACTGAAACCACCCACTCCCTGCTCTGCCAGAAACTTGAGCCTCTTGTTCGTATCTTCCGCCCTGGCGTATCCGCTCCCTTCACGGATAGTCCAGTATCTGCCCCTGTACATATTTGGATGGATACCCCTTGTAAAAGGATACTCGCCTGCATTTGCTGTCTCACGTTCATAGTCAATCCCATCCATATCATCAGGAGTATAGATGTCTTTCACAGGAAATCCCGACCATGTAGTCAACCTCTTTGGTTTCTCGAAATATGCCTCCATCAAACCATCGGTCGTTTTTTTCTCTTTCTTCTCCACCTCAACTGAATCACTCACTTCTTGAAACCTCCAATTCTTTTAAGCATTTGAAAAATTATCGATAGATAATTATTCTAGTATCCATCCAGAAATGAGACTTTTTCGCAAGGTCATGAAAGACGAAGATATTAACCACAGGAATACATTGGGTATTTTGAGGATTAAAATCTGAGTCTCAAGCAGAGATTGCGGGAAATAGCCATTTATGGATGAACACTATTCTACCATTTATCCTACCATAAAATCAACAATATCGTCCAGGGCGCTTCCTGATCCGAAAACCTCGTTTACACCCATCTCTTTCAACTCGGGGATATCTTCTACAGGGATACACCCTCCCACAACCACCGTCAAGTCATCTCTCCCTTTATCTTTCAAAAGATTCATTATCTTTGGTACGACTACAAGGTGTGTGGAGGAGTGAAAGCTCAAACCCAACATGTCTATATCCTCTTCCACAGCAGTCTTTGTGATCTCTTCAGGAGTCACATAAATTCCCCCGTATACCACTTCTGCACCTGCATCCTTCAATGCTCTTGCTATGAGTTTTATACCCATATCGTGGGCATCCAGACCCGGTTTTGCCAGCAATACCCTTTTCCTCTTTTCCATCTCCCAAACTCCTCCCCAAATCCTTGAAATCTTTACTCTCGGCGTCGCTCTTTACACAGCTATTTGCCTGTGTCTTGCGCGTATTACTTCTCTATATGCCCTGACCTTCTCTCCGAACAGTGCATTCATGATCTCTTCCAGTGTTGCATATGTCTTTACAGCCTCAATACTTGGGGGCACTATGTTGTTCCCGTTCTGAACTGCCTCTCTTATCTTTGTCAGGCTCAATTCAACCTGCTTGTCATCCCTTTCTTGCTTTACTTTTATAAGTCTTGCCAACTGTTTCTTTTCATAGGCTGGATCCACCTTAAAGGCTTTGACCCTGATCTCCTCTTCGATCCTGTATTTATTCAGCCCCACAACTGTTCTTTCCCCTTTTCGTATGGCATCCCAGTATCGGTTCACAGAATCATCCATCTGCTGCTGTAGCCAGCCGCTCTCGATGGCTCCCGGCATGCCACCCATGGCATCGATCTTTTCTATTAACCTGGATGCTCTTTCTTCCAATTGGTTGGTCAACCATTCTACGAAATACGACCCGGCCAATGGATCCATTGTGTCTGCAACTCCTGACTCTTCAAGGAGGATTTGCTGGGTCCTTAATGAAATCCTTGCAGATTCCTCCGTTGGAATGCAGATGGCCTCATCATACGAATCAGAATGTAATGAACTTACACCCCCTAAAAGGGATGCCAGGCTCTGGATAGCAACTCTCGCAATGTTGTTCAATGCCTGCTCCGCCGTCAGAGTGTTCCCGTCGGTTTGGACATGGAGTCTTAAAAGCATAGCCTTGGGATCTGTGACTCCAAAGCGTTCTTTCATAATCTTTGCCCACAACCTTCTGGTTGCCCTGAATTTGGCTATCTCCTCGAAGAAATTGTTGTGACATCCCATAAAGAAGGTGTACTTCGGAGCGAACTCCTCTAGCTTTAATCCCCTCTCTAAAAAGGCTTCCGTATAACTGATGGCCCCTGAGAGCATAAACGCCATTTCCTGTACCGCATCGGTTCCCGAATCCCTGTGAGCATACCCACCAATAGCCATTGGGTTCCAGCTAGGCATATTTCCGGCAAGATACTCTATGATGTCCACAAAGTAACGAAATGCCTCCTTGGGAGCAGGGAAGATTGCCTGTTTATTCGCCACATATGAGGTGAGGAAATCAAGCTGGCTGGTACCTCTCAATTTCCGAAGATTTATCCCTCTCTTTTCTGCCAGAGCAATTAACATAAATAAGGGGATTGGACAACGGGCAATGAGAGTCACCGGATACTTTTCGATGTCGATTCCGTCAAAGGCATCCTCCATATCCTGTAATGTGTCAACCGGCAACCCATTCATCCCCACCTGGCCTTCGGCCAGAGGATTATCGGAATCTATGGCATGGTTATTCGTAGGCAGGTCAAATACAACGGTCACTCCGGATTCTCCCATTTCTATAAGATACTGGAGTCTTTTGTTCGTCTCTTCAGGTGTTGCGAATCCGCATACCTGCCTCGCCTGCCATGTGCGGCTTCGATAACCCACAGGATATATTCCCCGGGTGAAGGGATATTCTCCTGGGAATCCAACATCACTTTCATAATCAATGTCTTCTATATCCTTGGGTGTATAGAGACGTTTTACAGGTATCTGGGAATGGGTTTCAAAGGTTTCGTGTCTCTCTCCCAATTTCCCCAGGGCCTTTTTCTCTCGTTTTTTTTCCCATTCTTTGTATAGTTCCGTCATGGTTCTGATCTTTTCTTTATCAAACATATTCTTTTTCCTCCTGAGTGACAAACAAAGAATACTCATCCTCCCTAAAGTTCACGTTCATGTGATCGTTCAGCCATTATGAGTATAAACAGAATTCTCTTGATGCCATTTTTAGTGGGAGGCACGTTCATATTGACAAGAAAATCAATTTTTCAGCAATAGATTTTTCTCTTTTTCTAAAGGTTTAAACTTCATATTCCTTCTTTGTGCCTTCGCGTCTTAGTGGCTGAACTGTTACATGTTCAGATATTTGTTCAATAAAAAGCCCGTAAGGATACGGACTTTTTAGGGTACAATATTTCTCACAATGAGTGTTCCACTATTGTGAATGATTTAAAAACTTGGTTCTCTCCAACTTGAGGCAGAGGTCAACCTCGATTTTTTTACATCAGCTTTAAATATCATAGAGGAACTCCCCCCCTTATGTTTATCCGGTCCATATGTGATGGGAGCGCATAATCCCCCTGTATCAAAATTTTTAAAGCTTTCCAACGCCTCCACCATTGTATCAGGATTCAGATCCTTGCCTGCTCTTCTCATAGCTTCAGCGAAAGTCATGGCGGAAACCCACCCAAAAATATGGTATTGAGAACGATATTTTTCCTCTGTGCCGGGGGAGAATTTTTTGTGGATTTCCCTCATCTTTTCAATCCCGGGAACTTCAGCATACCAGGAATTGAACGGATGAGTCCCTGTATAAATTCTTGCTGCTTCACCAGCTATCTTTATAAGGTCATCGGTACATGAACCAGAGGTGCCGAGAAAGGGTGCAGAGAAATTCATTTTTCTGGCATCACGGAGCAATGCAACAGAATTCCCAACATAATTATGGGAAATAACAAAGTCAGGCTTTGCCTTCTTCATAGTCAGTACCTGGGAGATGGCGTCCAAGGCACCCGGAGAGAGATATTCGCGGTCAACTATCTTCATTCCATAATGTTTGGCACCCATCTGGGCCGCAGCATATCCTGTCTTTCCATACTCATTATCAGGAGAAATATAAGCTATTCTGGGATTTTTTGCTTTCACGTCCTTTGCCAAATAATCAAATAAGACTTTTACATGGTCCTTGTAACTCGCAACAGGCATAAACATATAACGTCTCGTGGGGATGACGACCTTCTCTGTGAGTCCAATAATTGTGCCTGGAACTTGTTTCTTTTCCATCTGGGGAAGTATGGCCATGGCAGACGGAGATGAGATGGCAAAGATAATACCAAGGACCTCATCCCTGTACACGAGTTTCTTAAAGATCGCAATATCAATGGGTACTGAGTATCGGTCATCCTCAACATACAGTTTCACCTTTCGTCCATGTATGCCACCCTTGTTATTAATATGACGGAAATAATTTCTGACGGCTTCATTCATGGGGACCTGAACAGTAGCCGTAGGTCCTGTTAAGTCCAGCACAAAACCTATCTTTACAGTATCATTGGTGACACCCCTTCCTGTTTCAGCGTTTGAAGGTACATATATGAGAAGCGTTCCAATCATAACCAAGACACTTACACCTATCAACAGATCCCTTTTTTTCATAGTGTTCTCCTTTTCTATGAATAGATGAGCCGGTTAATAAACGAGTTCCTTGTGAATTTTAAAATCTTCATAAATGATGAAAAGACGTTACCTTTTATGTGTAGTTCACCCCTCTCTGTTATAATCATACTCTCCTTATTCCATTGGTCTCAACCATGCTGATGCGGGGACCATTTGCTTATTTGTTACATCGGCCTTGT
>JAXHSZ010000246.1:0-14212 GCA_034190725.1 Thermodesulfobacteriota bacterium | reverse complement strand
CTCCTCTCATCCATATGAGCAAAACAGACATTATCAAAAAGGGAGTTGAGTTGGGTGTTGATTACGGCATGACCCATAGTTGCTATGATCCCACACCTGAAGGTTTAGCCTGTGGGGAATGTGACAGCTGTCTCATCAGGAAGAAAGGTTTTAAAGATACCGGTATTCCAGACCCTATAACATACTCAGGGTCTGTAAAGGAATAAGTTGGCAGAGTCGGCACTCATAATTTATGATTTTCCTGGTTTTCCTTTCATTGAAATTATTCAGTGTCCATCCAGAAATAAGATATTTTCTGCAAGATCAAGGAAGACGAAGATTTTAACTACAGGAATACTTTTGGTACATAGGGGAACTTTATAATGTGCCATTCCATCTGAATCTGACCTAGAGATTGCAAAAAATAGCCGTTTTTGGATGAACACTATTTCAGATTGACAATGACAGCACTCACTTCCAGATCAGGAGGTATGATATGAAGCTGCCGTGTCCCAGGATCGAAGGAGGTGTCTCCGTGGAAGAGGCTATTAATATTCGCCGAACCATACGGTCTTTCAAGCATGAGAGAATAACTCTGGAACAGTTATCGCAACTGTTCTGGGCAGGTCAGGGTACAACTGAAGAGAGTGGGTATCTCAGGGCAGCCCCTTCAGGCGGGGCATTATACCCCATAGACCTTTATGCAGTTGTGAAGGGAGAAGGTGTAGAAGGCATAAGGCCTGGTGCGTATCACTATGAATCAAAAGGCCACTCAATCTCCCTGATAGAAGAAGGTGATCTGACAAATCAAATAGCCAGAGCAGCCCTTTCACAGATGTGGATGGAAACGGCCCCTTTAAGTATGGTCATCACTGCTGAATATGGCAGGATATGCTCGAAATATGGCGAGAGGGGAGTCAGATATGCAATGATAGAAGCAGGTCATATTGGACAAAATATCTTTCTTCAGGCAGAGTCCCTTGGTCTTGGTGTTGGTATAGTGGGCGCTTTTAATGATAAAGTCATCATTCGTACTTTAAAGATTCCCCGGTCTCATGAACCTCTGTTAATCATGCCCATCGGATATAAAGGTTGAGAGTACATACAAATCCCCATAGCCGGCAGTTACAATGAATCATGAAAACAAAAATAATAAGCGCTGCAGTATTTTTTATTGTAATTGGAGGGATTGGTATTACTCAACACCGCTTGTCTCAGTTATCAGTGACATATCCTTGTTTTCTCTAACAGTCAACAATATCACTTCACATGAATTTCAAAGGGAGTCGTTCATCTATGAATTTCTGTGGCAACTGCGGTCAGACATTAACATATCGTATTCCAGCAAGAGATGACAGACCACGTTTTATCTGTGAGAACTGCGATATTATTTATTATGAAAACCCAAAGATGGTTGTGGGCTGCATTCCCCTATGGCAAGGGAGGATTCTTTTCTGCAAACGTTCCATTGAGCCTCAGTATGGAAAATGGACGATACCTGCCGGGTACCTGGAGAATGGTGAAACTGTTATGGAGGGAGCAACACGTGAGACATTTGAGGAGGCCCATGCAAAGGTCAAGAACTTGAAACCATATGCTTTGTATGATCTGACTTTTATAAACCAGGTGTATCTTCTTTTTAGGGGTGATCTGGTCAATCTCAATTTCGGTGCCGGAGAAGAATCTCTTGAGGTGAAACTCTTCAGAGAAGATGAGATTCCCTGGGATCACATTGCTTTCTCCGTCATACGTGAGACATTGCGACAGTATGTCAAAGATTCTCCTGCAGGAACATTCCCTTTTTATATCAGTAATATTTCGGGAGAGTAGAATTTTTAAGAACAGACGATTATAGAATGAGGCTTTCCATCCTCTGGATTACTCCCTTTCATAAGAAAGATTTCAATCTTTTTTTTAAACACTGACGACATGAGGAGTTATCTCCGGGATCATCTTCGATGAGAAACTCGGTTCGAATCGGCACATCCGGATGGAATTACTCCCATTGGAAGGGACCTTTTTACTCAGATGATTATCCAAAATCAAAATGGCTCGAATATTATGCGCAACATTTCAATACAGTTGAAGTCAATGCAACCTTTTATCAATTGCCAAAACCCGTCACATTTGAGAACTGGCGGAATCGAACTCCTGAGTCCTTTCTCTGGTCTGTTAAGGCCAACAGATACATCACTCATATAAAACGTTTGAGAGATGCCGAAGAATCTCTGAAGCGATTATATGATTCAGCAAAACTCTTAGAATTCAAACTCGGCCCGATACTCTTTCAACTCCCGCCCGACTTTCATTATGATGAAACAATAGTGAAGGGATTCCTCCACCTTTTAGACCCGTCTCTTCGCCATATCTTTGAAGTACGCAATGATTCATGGATTAACAATGTCTTTTTCCAGCAACTGAAAGATCACAACGTTGCATTCTGCATTGCGGACACTGCGGGAAGATATCCTTACAGTGAGGATGTTACAGCAAATTTTGTGTATATCCGCCTTCACGGATCCCAAAAACTTTACGCCTCAAAATATAGTGAAGAGGAATTGCAGAATTGGGCCTGTAAAATTAAAGGATGGAGCCGTGATACATACGTCTACTTCGACAATGATTTTGCTGGATATGCTATTGCAAATGCTCTCAGACTCAAGGAGATTCTGGGTTGTTGATAGGGTGATTTGGCTTTGTACAAGCCCCAAGTGAAACCAGAAAAAGTTCGATCTGTGCGATTACCCAGGTTCACAGCTTGCCTGCTCTTTGTTTCGTTTGCTTCTTGTGAACTACAAGCTATTATAAGGTTGTATGTGTAATGGGGTTGCAGTCTGTGTATGTCTTTTCAGATGTTTGCCAGGTTCTTACGTATAAGAAGCAAACGAAACAAAGAGCCAGCGCTTAAAGCCCTGTCAGTGCTTGAGAGTGGGGAAATGAGTGAAGGCCGCTATAGGAGTTATAAGAAACTGGTCAAGGAGTCAGAATACCACCAAATGTCTTGTGTGGAAAAGCGCAGAAAGGACAGGGAATTCGGGCAGTTCATAAAGTCAGTAATCAAACAGAACAAGAAGGAGTGAGTAAATCAGTCCTTTTGCTTCTTGACTTCACTTGATGTTACTGTTAATTTTATTATGGATATTAAATGTGTAAATTTGTATAGGCTTTCAGATATTAAATTTCACAAGGCCAGAGGGAGGAATCCGAGTAAGTCGTACATTTTAGTACGTCGTCGAGGAACCCGACCGACAATGCAGTGAAATTTGACATATAGAAACCTATAGTATGGGTGGTAAATTTTGAAGAATGGCAAGGTCTATCTCATTGGTGCAGGTCCAGGCGACCCGGGATTAATGACACTCAAGGGCATAAAATGTATAGAAAATGCTGATGTTGTGGTCTATGATTATCTTGCCAATCCTGAGCTTCTTGAATATGCAAGGGAGGGTGCGGAATTCATCTATGTCGGCAAGAAAGGTGGAGACCACACCTTTTCACAAACCCAAATCAATGCGATGATCATGGAGATGGCAAAGCAAGGCAATGTCATTGCTCGTTTGAAAGGAGGGGATCCCTTTATCTTTGGTCGAGGTGGAGAAGAGGCAGAAGAACTGGCAGCGGAAGGGATCGCCTTTGAGGTTGTTCCGGGGGTGACCTCTGCCGTCTCGGTTCCTGCATATTCCGGTATCCCCCTGACCCATCGGGATTTCACATCAGATGTAGCCTTTGTTACGGGCCATGAAGACCCTCTAAAAAACCGGTCCAGTATTGCCTGGGACAAAATTTCAACGGGTATAGGCACTCTGGTCTTTCTTATGGGAGTGAAGAACCTCCCGAACATTGTGGAAAATCTGATGAAGAATGGAAGAGACCCCAAAACCCCTGTTGCTCTGATTCGATGGGGTACAACAGCGAAACAGGAGACCCTGACAGGGGATTTAGAGACCATTGTAAGGCTCGCAGAAAAGAACAGCTTCACTCCCCCTGCTATCGCTGTCGTGGGAGAGGTGGTGAAGCTGAGAGAGCGGCTGAGTTGGTTTGAGACGAAACCGCTTTTTGGGAAGAAAATCATCGTGACCCGGGCCAGAAGCCAGGCCAGCGAGTTGAGTCACCTCCTCAGGGAATATGGAGCCGACCCCATAGAGTTCCCTACCATTGAAATATTGCCTCCGGAAAGTTTCGATGCCCTTGACGAAGCAATCGATCATTTGGAAAGGTATGATTGGCTGATCTTGACCAGTGTGAATGGAGTCAAATACTTTCTTGAACGATTGAGGAATCGGGAGAGAGACATAAGGGACCTGAAAGGCATAAAGATCTGCACCATCGGTCCAAGAACAGCGGATGAATTGGAAAAGCTGGGGATCATGATCGACTTCGTCCCCGAGGAATACAGGGCTGAATCCATAATTGAGGGATTGAAAGAAAGAGGGATCCGAGGAAAGAAAATACTGCTGCCGAGGGCCGAGGAAGCAAGGGAAGTGCTCCCGGAAGAGATCCGTAATTCAGGGGGAAGAGTAGATGTGGTCACGGCGTACAGGACGGTGAGACCCCTTGAACGAAGGGATACTGTGAAGAAGCTTTTCCAAGAGGGCAGTATCCATGTGATTACCTTCACCAGTTCTTCAACGGTAAAGAATTTTGTTGAAATGTTTGAAAAGCAGGAGATACTACCCCTTTTGAAAAAGGTCACAACAGCGAGTATCGGCCCCATAACTGCGGAGACTGCGGCTTCTCTGGGGATAAAAACCCATATTATGCCTCAAGAGTATACTATACCTGCTTTAACAGAAGCGATCGTTGAATATTTTGTGCAGAAAACGGAAGTTTGAATTCCTGAACCGTGTCACCACCAAAATAATGAATAGCGTTCTGCTTTCTTATCGAGTGTCTAACCCGAAATGAGATATTTTCTGCAAAGTCAAGGAATACGCATATTTTAACCGTACGAAAAGATTGGGTATGTAAGGGCACGTTGCTACGTGCCCTTACATCTGAGTCTGACGCAGAGATTGCGGAAAATAGCCATTATGGATGGGCACTATCTAAAGGAACAGCCATAAGAGATGATCGGGATATCCAAACTATACTGCGGCTCTGTGGAGCCTTCCGATCCCTTGAGGTACGGCAGGAAGTCGGGCAAACTCCCTTCCCACCTCCTTCAATTCTCAAGGGATAAGAAACCCGTTGTAGTGTGGAACGTGGGAAGGAGATGTAACCTGAAGTGCGTTCACTGCTACTCACATTCCAAAGACAGAGAGTATAAAGACGAGCTGACCACGGAACAAGGCATATCCCTTGTTGACGATCTTGCTTCTTTCGGCAGTCCTGTTTTACTCTTCTCCGGTGGTGAGCCGCTCATGAGAAACGATGTCCTTGAACTGGCCAGACATGCAGTGAACAAGGGAATGAGGGCTGTCATCTCGACCAACGGAACCCTTATTACAAAGGAGATCGCCTCCGAACTGAAATCCATCGGCCTCTCATATGTGGGCGTAAGCCTCGATGGTCTCAGAGAGACCAATGACAGATTTCGAGGAGTAAAAGGTGCGTTTGACAAAGCTCTCACAGGGATAAGGAACTGTCGGGAGGCGGGCATAAAGGTCGGCCTTCGTTTTACGATCAACAAACGAAATGCCCATGATATTCCAGGCATATTTAAACTCCTGGAAGACGAAGAGATACCGAGGGTTTGTTTTTATCACCTCGTCTACACAGGACGCGGCAGCAAACTCATGGAAGAGGACCTTTCCGGTGAAGAGACCCGACAGGTTGTGGATTTGATTATAAATAAGACAAAAGATCTCCATGACAGGGGTCTGTTGAAAGAGGTTCTCACAGTGGATAACCACGCAGACGGGGTCTATTTGTATCTCAGGTTACTCAGGGAGGATCCAAGGCATGCAAAGGATGTCATGGAATTGCTCAAGATGAATCAGGGAAATAGCTCGGGGAACGGCATCGGTTGTATAAGCTGGGATGGTTCCGTTCATGCGGATCAGTTCTGGAGACATTATTCCTTCGGTAACGTGAAAGAGAGACCGTTCAGTGAGATTTGGATGGATACATCCAATGAACTCATGTCAAAGCTCAAGGATAAAAAACCCCACGTAAAAGGAAGGTGCGCCCAGTGCAGATGGCTGGACATATGTGGGGGGAACTTTCGTGTCAGGGCCGAGGCGGTCACCGGAGATCTCTGGGCACCTGATCCGGCTTGTTATTTGACTGATACGGAGATTGGGATTGCTTAAACTACTCCAGGTTTCAGGTGTCAGCTGACGGAAAAAGATCTGAAACCTGAACACTGAAATCTGAAACTGAAGTTAAAGCGCATATAGGGGCAATTTACATCACCCATAAAATTGTTGCTTGAGATATTCATTTTTAAAAAATGTAAACCGGTAATATTTTAGCAAATGACCCTAGCGCTTTGCTTCAAGGTTATAATCAGAAAGAAACTTGCTGTGAGCTTCAAGTTTCTTAGGAGCTTTTTGAAAAGAGTCGCTTCAATAGCAGTTAAATTTTAATCCGTGTAAAACTCGCATCCAAGTGAGCGTAAAGAAAGAACAGTTGTGATCATTAAATTCACTCTCTCCATTCAGACCTATTTCAGACATGAAAAAGCGAGGCAATTCCCTGTTCTTTCTTAACGCTCACTAAGACGCTCAGACAATACACGCATTAAAATTTGACCGCTATTGAAGCTTGTTGATAGCTTTTCATTTCATAGCACTAAATTAATACGTAAACTGAGATATGAAGGTTATCGACAAACTCACAAATGAAAACCTGTAGTACCAGATGGGAGTTACGCATATGTTATTTCCGGATTGTCGCATGAGGCGGCTGAGAAAGAATGAGCGGTTGAGGAGTATGGTGAGAGAGACAACGCTTTCAGTCAACGATCTCATTTATCCGCTCTTTGTCACGCATGGAAAGGGAGTGAAGAGACCCATCACATCCATGCCCGGAATCTTTCAGATGTCACCTGACCTGATCATTAAAGAAATCGAAGAGGTGAATGCCTTGGGTGTACCTGCTGTGTTGCTGTTCGGTATCCCAAAGAAGAAAGACGAAAAGGGGTCCGAAGCATACGCCAAGGATGGGATTATTCAGAGGGCGGTGAGAATAATAAAAAAGAACATACCTGAGATCATCGTCATCACGGATGTCTGCCTCTGTGAATACACCGGTCATGGACACTGCGGCATGATAAAAGATGGTGACGTGGATAATGATTCTACACTGGAATTGCTGGCCAGAATGGCATTGTCGCACGTGGAAGCCGGAGCCGACATGGTTGCTCCATCTGATATGATGGATGGACGGGTAACAGAGATACGGGAGTGTCTCGATGAGAATGCATACGAAGACATTCCCATCATGTCTTACTCTGCAAAGTATGCGTCCAGCTTTTACGGTCCTTTCAGAGAGGCGGTAGGATCGTCACCCCAATTTGGTGATCGCGGATCCTACCAGATGGATCCTGCAAACTCCGATGAGGCTATTCGTGAAGTGAGTCTTGACGTGGAAGAAGGCGCGGACATTGTAATGGTGAAACCGGCCATTGCCTATCTCGATATTATCTGTCGTGTGAGGGAAGAGTTTGACCTGCCTGTTGCTGCCTACAATGTGAGCGGAGAATACGCCATGGTCAAGGCCGCGGACAACATGGGCTTCATCGATGGGGAAAAGGTGATGATGGAATGTCTTTTGAGCATCAAAAGAGCAGGTGCGGACATGATTATCACGTACTTTGCAAAGGAGGCGGCAAGAATACTCAATGCCAAGTGAGAACACAAATAAAGACTCGCTCAGGATGATCGCTTGGGAAGTGACACGAAGCTGCAACCTTTCCTGTGTCCATTGCAGAGCTTCCGCTGAACGGGGTCCATATCCCGGCGAATTGACAACGGACGAATCTATGCGATTCATCGATGATATTGTGAAGTTCAGCAAACCCGTGATCATTCTCACCGGTGGTGAACCTCTGATGAGAGAGGACATCTTTGAGATCACCGAGTATGGAACTGCAAAAGGACTTCGCATGGTGATGGCTCCAAACGGCACACTTCTCAATGAAGAGAATACCCAAAGACTCGTGAATTCAGGAATCAAGAGGATAAGCATCAGTCTGGACGGTGCAACAGAGGAGAGTCACGACCGTTTTCGTCAGGTAAAAGGCGCCTTTCAAGGGGCCATGAGAGGGATCAATCATGCCAAGAAGGCCGGGCTGGAGTTTCAGATCAACACGACTGTGACCAGCAACAACATCAATGAGATGCCAGACATCCTCAATTTGGCTGTGAACCTTGGGGCCGCTGCTCACCATATGTTCATGATAGTCCCCACAGGCAGGGCGAAAGAGATGAAGGAAGGAGAAATCCCCCCTGAGAAGTATGAAGAGATACTCCACTGGTTTTACGAACAGAGGGATCAGGTCCCCATACATCTCAAGGCCACATGTGCTCCCCACTACTATCGCATCCTGAGACAGCGGTTAAAAGAGGAAGGTAAGAAGATCACCTTTGAAACCCATGGGCTCGATGCCGTGACCCGGGGATGCCTGGGCGGGATTTCCTTCTGTTTCATATCCCATACGGGACAGGTTCAGCCTTGTGGTTACCTTGAACTCAATTGTGGAAATATTCGAGAGAAAACATTTGAGGATATTTGGAAGAAGTCAGAGATATTCCTCTCCCTCAGGGACTTTAATGAATACAAGGGCAAGTGTGGTCTCTGTGAATACAAAACAGTCTGCGGAGGATGCCGGGCCAGGGCGTATGAGACTTCTGGAGACTACCTGGAGGAAGAACCTTATTGCACGTACCAACCGAAAGGATTCAATCTGTGCGGTTAGCCAAGTTCTCCGCTAGCCAGCCACTTGCTTTGTTTGCTTCTTATGAACTACAGGCTGCTATAATGTTGTATATGTAAATGGATTGTATGATTTGTATGTCTATTCGGATATCTGCATGGTTCTTGCGTATAATAAGCAAACAAAGCAAGCAGCTGGCGCTTATCGAAACCTTGCTTAACCGCACAGGTTGAAAGGGTGGATTGAGAATGGATAGAGGAACCATGACATCACAGGAACAAGAAAGAATAATACGGTGGAATAACGAACTTTCGGATGACATACAAATCGGCCTTATTGTAACAAAGGATGAAAGAAGTGGTCAGTTATCGGAGTTTTGTGAGAAACTGGGTGAACTTGCATCCAGGGTTCGTATTGTCAATGAGGAAGGTGAAGAAAATGGAATACCTGCGATCAAAGTGGGGGACGGTCTCTTGTATCATGGGGTTCCCCTCGGTACGGAACTGGAACCGTTTCTTCATACCCTTTCACTTATGAATGGTAAGGGATCCGGCATACCCGAACCTGTTCAGAGACAACTGGAAAGAATAGATCTCCCTGCGATTCTTCGGCTCTATGTTTCACAGCAATGCCCGGTCTGTCCCACAGTGGTTCGTCAGGTAACACCCCTTCCGGTGGTAAATGAATTAATACAACTCACGCTTATAGACTGTATCATGTTCCCTGAGATGGCACAATCCGGCGGGATTCAATCCGTACCCACAATGGTGCTCGAAGACCGGTTTCGGTGGACAGGTCCGGTTCAACTGGAAGAGTTGGTGGATGTCATGGTCAACAGAGATCCCACAGCCCTCAGTGCCTCGTCTCTTGAAAGAATGGTAGAGGAAGGAAGCGCTATTGAGCTTGCAGAGATGATGCTCAAAAAGGAACAAATATTCCCATCGTTTTTCGATCTTCTCATACATGAAAAATGGCCGGTACGCATGGGAGCTATCGTGACCATGGAAGAGATAGCAGACCGCAATACAGGACTTGCCACTCAAGCGGTCGATCCCCTGTGGGATCGTTTTGACCAAGCAGAAGATCCCATCAAGGATGATATTCTCTATATTTTTGGGAAAGTAGGGAGTAATGGGGCAGTTACAAAGTTGAAGATTGTTTTAAACGGTGAATACAGCTCCGAAGTCAAAGAAGCTGCAAGAGAGGCGCTCGAAACCATCGAAGGAGATTAAGAGAGCGCTATAAACCTCATAATTGTAAAAAACTCTTTTCAAAAAGCTCTTAAGAAACTTGACGCTAAAAACAAGTTTCTTTCATGTATAACCCTGAAGCAAAGCGCCAGGTTCATTTGCTAAAATATTACCGTAAATCGAATTGTTAAGATTATTGACGTCAGGAGACTCAAAAGTGAATGAGTTTCCAATATCAATCCCTGCTGTTAAGTCCGCATCCGATCACATCTTGCGATTCTTTCCTGTCCCTAAAACCATTCTGCGAAGGTCCCTGTCACAAGTTAAGGCTTAAGTTTCATAGAGCTTTTTCCGATGTTGTATCTGGAGTGTCACATATTTAATTTGTTCTCCCTTTTGAGGTTTTATATGAGTCAAGAACCAATCCTCGTTGTAGATGACGAGGCAACAGTCAGAATGACGATAAGTGAGACTATTCGTATGCTAGGCTACGATTGCCGTACAGCAGCAGATGGTCAGGTCGCTTTAAATATGATTAAAGGCAATGGCTTTGACCTTGTTATTTCCGACATCTGTATGCCTGGAATAGACGGTCTGGAGTTGATAGAGAAGGCGAGAGAGACTCGGCCTGGCATTCCTTTTATTATGGTAACCGGCCACACCATGGACTACTCATGCGATAAAGTCATTCGAGCCGGGGCAAACGACTTCATCAAAAAGCCATTCACCTTTACTGAAATAAAGTTCAAATTGGATCGAATTTTTAATGAACGGAGACTCGCCGATGAGAATAAACGTCTTCTGAATGAACAAGTCGTATTAAATCAGAAGTTGTCGAATATCCTGGAAGTATCCCGTGATCTTACAGCGGGAATACCCTTCACCGACCTCTTTGATCTGGTTGTCCGTAAGGTATCCGAAATAATGGAAGCAGAGAGGACCAGTCTATACATTATTGACTGGGAGAAGAATGAAATATGGACAAAGGTGGCTGAGTATGTGGATAAGATCAGAATGCCCATTGGAGAGGGCATCAGTGGGAAAGTGGCCGAAAGCGGGAAAATAATTAATGTGGAAAATGCCAGGAGTCTCCCATTTTTCAATTGGGATTTTGACCTTAAGAATGATTTTCACACTCGTTCAGTACTTTGTCTCCCAGTTTATGATCGTAATCAGAAAAGAATAGGAGTTCTTCAGGTTCTCAATAAGAAGAATGGTCATCATTTTACTGAATACGATGAAATAGTCTTAGGAGCCATGGCTTCTCAGGTGGCCATCGCCCTTGAAAATTCTTTCTTGATCGATGAGTTACAGCTTTCTTTTGAAAGATCCATCAGAACACTTTCTGCAATAGTAGACGCAAGACATCCGCTGACTGCCGGACATTCTCAGCGAGTGACTGAGTATTCAATTATGACAGCACAGGAGATGGGCCTGGAAGACGATGAAGTTGAAGTGATAAAATATGCTGCCCTGCTTCACGACATAGGAAAAATAGGTGTAAGAGATGAGGTCTTGCTGAAGCAAGGTGCATTTACACCTGAGGAACGAATGGAGATGAACACACATCCGGTAAGGACAGGGATCATCCTGAGAAATTTTCACTTCCCAGTGTCCTTGCGTAGTGTGCCTGTGATTGCCTCCCAACACCATGAAAAGATTAATGGTAAAGGATATCCGGATGGACTGACCGGTAATGAATTATCGCCTGGGTCCAAGATTCTTGCTGTTGCAGATGTCTTTGATGCCCTTACCTCTCAACGGGACTATTCCAAGTACTTTCGAAATAAGACCCTGAGTCGTGATCCTATGCCACTCAGTAAGGTCATTCAGATATTGAAAGAGGACACTGGAACGCACTTCGATCACGATGTGGTGGAAGCCTTTCTTATGTGTCTTCCTCGTGTCCTTCTCCTGTATCGAGGCACTCACTTCCCCCCTGAATATGTAGATGATACGATCCTATTCATGTCCCCTGAGCTTCTGTCTCATTCTCAGTGAATCATCAAGAATTGACCAATCATATCTGAAAAACATCAGGATCAAAGTACAAAGTCACCCATAAACATGCTGTATGTGCACTGAAACATGAGCCACACAACCTCATTTTTTCGGTGATTGACAAGAAAAAAACCTCAAGATGATTAGATATGAGAGAAAATCAAATAATTGTTGAAAAAAATATGGATTAATACTTATAATTAATGTATAAAATAATACAATATTAGAATGAGAGTTCTAGGGATCTGTTATGAAATTAAGTATTATATCTTTACATCACATCTTCAGATCATCTTTTCACGATCCTCAAACACAAAATCCTCGAAATAGATTCAACTATTTCTCAGGTTTTGCGTTTTCAGATCGAACGAATCTGACCTCAATTTGAATGCCCGTATGCAATATTTATTTCATGCCAGTCTCTGAGTCTGTAAACCCTAGTTAAAGGGGGATCATTATGGAGGCGTCTTTCTTTTCAATCCCAAAGTCGGGGAGATGGAGAGAAAGGCGCTTTTTTAATTTGTGTCCATCCAGAAATGGGATATTTTTGTAATGTCAAAGAAGACGAAGATTCTCACCGCAGGAATACATTGGGCATGAAGGGGTACATTTCAATATGCCCTTTCATCTGAGTCGAGTGCAGAGATTGCGGAAAATAGCCATTTATAGATGGGGGCTTATTGGTATTTAATGGCATTTTGGCAAGGGGTTTTCTTTACCAACTTCAAAGTGTATATGCAAGAAATCCTCATACTTAATGTTTAAAAAAAAGAAAGGAGGGAAATGACAAATGGGTGAAGAAACGAAAGGGAAGAAGATACTTGAGGGGATAAGGGTACTCGACTGGACCATATTCCAACAGGGTCCGGTCTGCACAGCGATGCTGGCCGACTTAGGTGCCGATGTCATCAAGATAGAACACAGGGTTGAAGGTGATCCGGCACGAGGCATGATGAAGATGATAGGAGCCTTGATCGGCGGTGATGTGGGAAGAAACCCATACTATGAGAACAACAATCGGGGCAAGAGATGCATCACTTTAGATCTGGGTAAAGAGGAAGCAAAGAAGATTCTCTATCAACTCATAGAGAAGTCGGATGTCTTTGTCCAAAACTTTCGCTTGGGAGTAGCCGATAAGTTGGGTTTGGACTATGAAACTCTCTCCAAACACAATCCAAAACTCATTTATGCACATGCATCAGGTTGGGGACCGAAGGGGCCGGATGCATATAATCCTTCTGCCGATTATACAGGTGTTGCAAGGTCCGGGATCATGAGTGTTGCTGGGGAGCCGGATATGCCCCCACAGATGGTGCAGGCAGGTATCGCCGATCAAATGGGAGCTACAATGACCGCCTATGGTATAATCGCAGCTCTGCTGGCACGGGAGAGATACGGGATCGGACAAAAAGTGGACGCTTCTCTTCTGGGGAGCATGATGCAACTTCTGGGGCTGGCCGTTACCATGCGCTGCCTGGCAAAGCTGCCCACCATGAGAATTGCCAGGAAGACTGCAGGAAATCCCTTATGGAATCACTATCGCTGTAAGGATGATAACTGGATCGCATTGGCCCATCTGCAACCGGACAAGTTCTGGCCTAACTTCTGTAAAGCCATGGATATCCAGCATCTGGAAAAGGACCCCCGCTTTGATGATATGATGAACAGGGGTGCGAATGCTGCAGCGTTGATCGATATCCTTGATGAAATATTTGCAACAAAGCCGAGAGAAGATTGGATGAAAGCGCTCAGAGAAAATGGTTGCGTATATTCACCGCTCAATTCGATTTCAGACCTGGAGGACGATCCCCAGGCATTGGCAAATGAGTATATTACAGAGTTTGATCATCCGACCATGGGAAAGGTCAAAGAAATAGGATTCCCTGTTACATTCAGTGAGACTCCTGCATCAATACAGAGGGAAGCTCCGGAATTTGGTCAGCACACTGAAGAAGTGCTCATTGAGATCCTCGGGTATACGTGGGAAGAGATTGCTTCATTGAGGGAGAAAGAGATATGAAAAGTGCAATATGTCCTTGATGCTGAGAAGGATGTTGCTTACTTTGAGATTGCCGCCGGCCCAAAGTCAACTCATGGACTCTCAAAGTGGGGCTCGACACGTCCTGAATCAGCATTAGAAAAATTTCATGAGCAGCTTGCTCACTATGGAAATGGCTTCTGTGGCCCAAAGCTGGCAGATGCATTGCTGCTTCGTGGCACAGCT
>JAXHSZ010000245.1:0-5228 GCA_034190725.1 Thermodesulfobacteriota bacterium | reverse complement strand
ACATACTTTCCGCTCATGTTGCCGATGATGACCCTCACATGTTCTTCAAGACCTAATTTTGAAGGTATCTTCCGCCCGAGCGTGACTTTCACTTTCTCCGGTTCTGGCGGTTGAAGCCCCTGTAATATATAGAGAAGGGGTCGCACAAACTCCCTGAAAATCACTGCCGCTGAGATCGGGTATCCTGGAATACCTATTATGGGTTTGTCTTCAACCTGTGCAATCAAAGCAGGTTTTCCCGGCATAACGGTTACGCCGTGCACAAGCAATTGCCCCATTCCTTCAAGCAATGGTGGGGTAAAATCCTCCGAACCGGCAGATGAACCGGCAATAATCATAATCAAGGTATAATCCTTTGAAAGGGCTTCTTTCAGTGTGATCTGCAATTCACTTTCAATATCAGATATCGGTGCATTGATTTCCGCCTGCGCACCGCATTCCTCAGAAAGGGAAGCCAGCATCTGCCCATTCACTTCAAGTACTGCACCGATGGGAAACGGATCAGGAGCCTCTTCGGGGACCACAACTTCAGTGCCTGTAGGAATTATTAAGACATGCGGTTTCTTCACAACGTGAACAGTATAAATCCCTGCCGCCAGCAATGCTGCCTGGTCATAAGGTCGAATGCGATGACTGGCAGGCAGAATGATCTCACCTTTGACCATGTCTTCTCCTGCCTTGCGCACGTTGCGCCATGGATAAGCTGCTTCACGGATTTCCCATCCCTCATCAGTATCCTCCACCTTTTCAATCATGATCACTGCATCAGTTCCTTCGGGCATGGGGTCTCCCGTATCAACCATGACGGCCTGACTGCTTTTGTTGAGTATAATGGGATTTTCGGGCAAAGCCCCGAATGTATCCGATGCTTTCACTGCGATACCATCCATGGCGGCAGCATGATATGCCGGAACAGACTGTTTTGCAACCACCGGCTTCGCAAGAACACGGCCGAGAGCCTCCCTTGTGTGCACTGATTCCTTACCGCTACGAATATCTTTGAAGTGCTGGAAAAGTATATCTCTTGCTTCAGATAACTCTTTTAAATTGCGATATATTCGTTTTTTACGTTCCATGATTCTTCCTGTTCAGAATATATAAACATCCACTTTTTCTCCCCGGGCCACACCTTCTGAATGAATGGGCACTATAAAGAAGCCATCCGCTTTCACAAGGGTCGACAGCATACCGGATTTTCCAAAGACGGGAGAGGCTGTCAGACCGTGCCCGTCAGGTTCCAGTTTTACTCGAACATACTCTTCACGGCCATGTACCGAATGCACTGATGTGGTAAGGACGGCGCTCTTTCTCCGGCCTGTGGGTTCCTTTATCAGTTCTTCACCCTCAAGATACTTCAGAAACGGCAGCAGAAACACCTGAGCCACAATTATGGCCGACACGGGATGCCCCGGCAAACCGAAAACGGGCTTTCCATCTACCTCTGCAAGCAACGTTGGTTTCCCGGGACGTATGGCCACACCATGTGCATGAACTATGGATCCGCAGAAGCTTCTCACCACTTCGACGATATGGTCCCGCTCACCAACGGAACTGCCGCCCGAAAGAACGATCACGTCCGAGGTATCGAGGGCATTCGTAATGACCGATTCCAGAAGGTTCGGTTCATCAGGAACCACACCAAAGGGAATGGGCAGAGCCTCTCCGGCAGTGATGAGTGCACATATGGAATGAGTGTTCATGTCCCGCATTTGTCCCGGAGAAGGCGTTTCAGTCACTGGGATGATCTCATCCCCTGTTGAAATAACTGAAACTCTGGGTTTTTTGAAAACAGTGATTTCCGTGATGCCGAGTCCGGCCAGCATTCCCACATCCTGGGGCTTCATCCGCTTTCCCACCGACAGCACCAATTCTTCCATGGCCACATCATCGGACCTCTGCAAAACATTTTCACCTCGAGTCACAGGTTTCGTCACTTCTATTTCACTTTCAGCCAGAGTATTTGTATACTCAATCATGACAACGGCGTCTGTTCCTTCAGGCAAAAATCCTCCGGTAGGTATCTCCGCTGCCTGACCCTGTTTGATTAAAAAATCAGGGAGAGCCCCCATTGTGACACTGCCAACCACATTGAGTAATGCCGGTATTGTATCCGATGCCCCGAATGTATTCGATGCTTTCACAGCATATCCGTCCATTGTGGAGCGTGCACTTGGAGGAAGGTCCTCAGGAGAAATCACATCCAAAGCAAGCACTCTGTGCAATGCGTTTTCCAACCGTATCTTCTCCATCCCAAGCCGAGTAAACCTGGACAATGAATCAAAAAACTGTTGTGGGGTGACTACCTTAAAAAACTCCGGCAAAAACCTTCCTCCATTTATCAACCAAAAAGCAAAAATCCACTGTAGTGGATAATGTAAATGGCAGTAGTGTAATTGTCAAGCACAAGATTAGGGGGACGTTGATGAAAAATATCACTTTACAATTGAATTTGATTATGCTATAAAATCTCCATGCCTCGACAAGCCAGACTGGATTCTCCAGGAACCCTTCACCATGTAATGATTCGAGGCCTTGAAGGCCGCGAAATCTTTTCCGATGATACAGACAGAGAGGATTTCATCTCTCGTACCGGAAGATTGGTTCACGAAACAGGCACCAGAATCATTGCATGGGCCCTGATGGGTAATCATGCGCATCTTTTGTTTTTCAGCGGACATCAGGGTATCTCAAAATTCATGCGCCGTCTTTTGACGGGCTATGCCATTCGGTATAACCGAAAATACCATCGTACGGGACACCTCTTTCAAAATCGTTACAAATCCATTATCTGTCAGGAAGATTCATATCTGTTGGAGCTTGTCCGATACATTCATTTGAATCCCCTGAGAGCCGATAGAGTAAAAAACATAGAGGAGTTGGATGGGTATCTCTGGAGTGGTCACGGTGTTTTAGTGGGTTTTTTACGGAATGACTGGCAGGAAAGAGCCTATGTACTCAAACAATTCAGTGAAGATGAAAGACGAGCTATTCCGTTATACAGAGATTTCATGAAAGCAGGCGAAGAACAAGGCAAGCGGTTGGATCTCGTCGGGGGAGGCCTGATTCGCAGTCTGGGTGGTTGGTCTCAGGTATCATCTCTGGGAGGGAAAAAAGCAAAGTCAGCGCACGATGCCCGCATCTTGGGTGACAGAGACTTCGTAACCGAAATTTTGATGGAGACAGACAGCAAAGTAAGAAGACAGATTCCATCAATACAATTAACAACATTGATGGATCAATACATAAGGGAAACATGCAAAGAGAATGGTATAAGTGAACAGGAACTCAGGATGGGTGGTCGGAAGAGGCGGGTGTCCAGTGCCAGGGCGAAGATTGCATATCATCTGAGTTGTGAATTTGGTGTATCTGCAGCAGAGATTGCAAGGCAGTTGGGAGTCTGCACATCTGCCATTGTAAAGGCTATTCAAAATGTGGAATCCAAGAACCAATAAGTAAATATTTTCAACAACGTCCCCTAGAATTCAGGAGGGTTGATTCATGAAACGATATGGGTGGGAGATTTTTTTTGGTGTATCTATGCTTGTGTTGTCTTTTGTCTTTTATTTTGTCCATTATGTTGTCTTTAAGGATTCCCACCACATCTTTATATTTCTGATCGGAGATATCGCCTTTGTATTCTTTGAAGTTCTTCTGGTAAGTATGATTATTCATCAATTACTCAGTATGAGGGAAAGGCGAGCACGATTAGAAAAGTTGAATATGGTAATAGGAACCTTTTTCAGTAGAGTGGGAACAAAACTCTTGGCTTATATCTCAGATTACGACCCCAATTTGGAGATGATCAGAAAAAAGCTTATTATAACAAACGACTGGTCTGATCAAGATTTCTCGAGAGTAAGCAAAGGCCTCAAAAATCAAAAATACGGTGTAGATATTCAAAACGTTAAACTGGAAGAATTTCGTACTTTTTTGGTCGGTGAGATTGATTTTCTCCTTCGGTTGATGGAAAGTCCGACTCTTCTTGAACATGAAGCATTTACTGAGCTTCTTATGGCTGTTTTTCATTTATCAGACGAGTTTGCTGCCAGAGAGGATATGAGCAACTTGCCGGCCACCGACTCTGCTCACATTGCAGGTGATATCAAGAGAGTATATGTATTGCTTGTTCGTGAATGGTTGCAATACATGAAACATCTAAAAGATAATTATCCCTACCTTTTTTCACTTGCTGTGCGAACAAATCCGTTTGACCAGAGTGCATCTGTGATTGTAATGTGACTCTTGTTGATCAACGTAACGACCACTGGCTGACAGTCGGTCATACGGCTGAAGCCGATTAAAGCATCCAGAAGTCAGGAGCCAGAATGGGAACAGCTTGCCATCTTGTCTCTTCATACTCACTTTAGACTGGAATCACTGTGTGCATCAGGGAAAGATCCTTTTCCGTGCTCTTTATTTATGGAACATTTATAATATTCTGACTTCTGACTCCTGACTTCTCTGAGACCGGCATAGAGTCACTTGCGAAAGCTCTTCACCAAAAAACCGATTATTTTAAAGCCGGCGAATGGAAAATAAAGAGAAAAGTGTGTATATATGGTGAATATTCTTGCAGTATATGGGAGTCCTCGACGTGAGGGAAATACCGCTTCATTGCTCAATAAGGCGGTTCGAGGTGCACGCGAATCAGGCGCTTTGGTTGAAAAGATAGTACTCCGGGATCTTAAAATGTCCCCATGCCTTGAAATTTACGGGTGCAAAGAAACGGGCCGGTGCGTCATTCAAGATGATTTTCAAAAGCTGTATGATCAACTTTCGGAATGTCAGGGCATGATGCTGGCATCTCCGATATTCTTCTATACTGTCAGCGCTCACACAAAAATCATGATGGACCGCTGTCAATCATTATGGGTGAAGAAATATTGGTTGGAGAAGACACCTTTTGGGACAGGGAAGTATACTCGAAAAGGATTGTTCATCTCCGTCGGCGCCACCAAAGGAAAGAAGCTTTTTGACGGGACTCTGCTCAGCATGAAATACTTCTTTGATGTCCTGGACATGGAACTCTGGCGATCCCTTCTGTATCGAGGGTTGGATTTCCAGGGAGATGTGCTGAAAAAGCAGGAATATTTGGAAGAAGCTTACTTGGCTGGAAGAGATCTGTTTCATGCTCTTCATAACACTTGAACCTATGACACGAATTTTTTAAGTTCATTCCCGCATGAATGAATTCCGTCCGGTGCCCACCCAGTGATCAAGCCCTTGAT